>JBGSUF010000260.1:0-10168 GCA_041736285.1 Hyphomonadaceae bacterium
ACCGGCTCTCCACCGTGCGCCGGGCCGACCGGATACTGGTCGTCGAGGGCGGGCGGATCGTGGAGGACGGCACCCACGCAGCGCTGATGGCGCAGGGCGGGGCCTATGCGCGGCTGGTGGCGCTGCAATTGCGGTGAGGATCAGGTCTTCGGTTTGAGGTCCATCGGGCGGTCGGGGTCAGTCCGCAGGGCATGGACTGCGCCCTCATGGAGACGGCAGAAGCGGCGAAGTTGCGCGGCAAGGTCACTTCGTGCGGGTGCCGTCTCGGCCAGCCGCTTCGTTAGGTGAGGCATTGCAGGCGGGTCGGATACAATGGTCATGTGAGCCCATCTTTCCAACATAGCGCAAGCGTCAAGACTGGCGGGGCGGCGTTGCCCCTCCTCCTGCGGGCGGGAGAAGGGGCATGACCATCGCGTCAGATCACTTGAAGATGTCGGCCCAGCGGTGGACGGGGCGGGTCTTCCAGGCGCCGCGGTGGTAGGCATCGGAGACGATGACCGGCGCGACCGAGGACGCCTCGGCGAAGACCATCTGCTCATAGGTCACGTCGACCTTGCCCCAGGAGCAGGCCTCCTTCAGCGTCGAGGAGGAACAGGCGCCATCGCGCACGTCGGCGACTGTGATCTGCACGGCATATTTGTGCATCTGCGCGTCTTCGTGGCCGAGAATTTCGGCGCAGACGACGGTGTCCTGCACGAAGTTCTTCGGCACGCCGCCACCGATCATGAACAGGCCGGACGCGCCCGCCTTGATCTTGATGTCGGTAAGCTCGCGGAAGTCGGCGATGGCGTCGATGACCATATAGGGCTTGCCGGCCTTCATGCGCTCGACCTGGTGCTTGACGAGGCCGAAGCCCGCCGAGCTGTCGACAAAGGCCGGGCAGAAGATCGGCACGCCCTTCTCATAGGCTTCCTGAATGAGCGAGCCGGGCTTCTTGGCGTTGCCTGCGGCCAGCCACTTGCCCATTTCATAGATGAATTCGCGCGAGGAATACGGGCGCGGCTCAAGCTGGTCGGCGATCTGCAGAATGGTGTGATCACAGGCCTGTAGCTCTTCCTCGTCGATATAGGTGTCGTAGATGCGGTCGATGTAGAGATCGCGCAGGATGCGGTCGTCGGGGATGTCGCCCGCCTGATAGTGGCGGAAGCCAAGGGCCTCGAAGAAGTCCATGTCGACGATGGATGCGCCCGTCGCCACGATCGCATCGACCATGTTGTAGCGGACCATGTCGCGCCAGACGTGCATGCAGCCGCCCGCCGAGGTCGAGCCGGCCAGTGTCAGGAAGACGCTGGCGTCCTTGTCCTCAAGGTTCATGTTGAGGATGCGGGCCGCGCGCGCGGCATCACGCGAGGTGAAGCTCATCTTCTCCCACGCATCAATGAGCGGACGGCCGTCAAACGTCGTGATGTCGAAATGCTCGACGGTGCGCGAGAGAAGCTCGGCCTTGCGATTGGTGGCGGTGGTATCGGCGGACATGGGGCATAGGCTCCTTGCTGGTGTCCAAAGGCGGGGCGAGGCGTATATGGGAAAGATGGTCGCCTGCAAAGCGGCATAATGCAGTGCGGCGTTCAGGTGAAGGGGAAACTCCTCGGCGGCGGGCGCATCATCGACACTGGACAGACATCCATTGATCACTCACACTCCGTTCGCCGGTCAGGGGAATCGTCCGGTAACTTCGATGTTGTTGCCGGGGACATCTGGCAACAATGACAGATGTGGGGATATCATGAAAACGATGAAAAGCGCCTTGCTGGCGTCCACTTTGCTGTGCGCGCTTGCAGGGCAGGCGGCCGGCCAGGGAATTGTGCGGCCTCTCGATCCGCAGGTCGAAACCGGACGAATAACGCTCGATCCGAAGGTAAAACTGCCCGATGGGCCTGTCGACGTGACGCCGACGGATTTTGGCGGGCTGAAACTGAGGGTGGCGGTCAATCGTCCCAAAGTCCTGCTCTGGGCAGACGGCGAGCGGCTGGAAAGCGACACGCTCACCCGGCTTGACCTGTTCCTCAATGGCGCCGGGCTTGATGTGCGGGCAGGAACCGCCCCGCGAGACCTGGCGGACGGATTGTCCGGTGATGTTGGCGTGATCGTCATGCAGGCCATGCGCAGTCAGCCCGATCGGGAGACGCGCGAGGCGATGCAGCGCTATGTGCGCGCGGGCGGGCGGATTGTCTTCCTCGCCGAGACGGTGGACGCGGAAGGCGAAAGCGTCGCGTTTGACAACAATGACACGCTGGCCTGTTTTGGCCTGACGGCACGGCCGCTGCCCGCAGATGCAAACCTGCCGCTCCATCCCTGGCTCGGCAGCCCATGGTTCATCGCCCGCGTGAAGGTCAATTCGCCGTTTGAACCGACCGGCGTGTTTGCCGACGCCGGGCAGGGCGAGGCGAATGAAGCCGCAACGCTGCGCTCGAATGGCGTCTCCGTTCGCAGTTCGGTGAGCCTTTTTGGCGCGCCGGACATTCAGGGCGGTATCGACGATTGCTCCGCAGGCGAGGACACCGGCCGCGCGGAGCTTTTCGATGTTCTGGTGATGGGCAACGGCTTTGTAACGGGCAAGGGCACGCGGCTTGGCGAATCGCGCGGCGACTTCATCGTGCTGACCGACTGGACGATGTCCAGAATTGGCCAGATGGGCGGGCCGCGCGGGGGCGATTTTGCGCTCGATGGCCGCCTGTCGGTCTCGACGGACACCTATCTTGGCGGGCTGATGACGGACGCAAACTGCCCGTTCGTGCTCTCGCTGATGGGTGTTGACGCGGACGCTGCGGCGCGGGCCTGCACGCTGCCGGGGCCGGATGTGCTCTACGCCGAACCGGGCCTGGACGAGGGTCGGGTGACGCCTTCGATCAACATGGCCGTCAACGCGCCGAACGGGCTGATCTCCGCCTGGTTTGCCTTCGATGACGGGGGGGATGACCGGATCCTGTTCGACGGAACTGCGCCGGGGAGGGTGAATCTGCGCCAGGCTCTGGAGTCAGGGCCTGGAACCACCTTGCCGCGGGTGAACACGTCCGATCAGGAGCTGGCGCAGGGGATGCAGCTTTGCGCGCGCGACCGGCTCGGCCTTGAAACCTGCGCACCGATTGAGGCGCTGGAAACCGGCGGCAAGCCGCTCAGCCCCGCGGCCGATCTTGCAGAACGCGGACTGTCGGTGATGACGGTGGATTCGCAGGTCGCGGCGGGGCTGATGCCCGCCGGACTGTTCGGCATCGAGGCTGCTTCGCCCGAGGAGATCGACAATCTGACGGCGTTCAACCCGCAGGGGCCGCACACGGAGGTTCAGTTCCTGAATTCTACCGAGGGGCGGCTGGAGTGTTCCAGATTAAGTGTCCCGGCGATATTGTTGCCCAAAGTGGTTGCGTCGTCGGTCGGGGGTGTTGGCATCATCGACCTGACGCAGACGCCGGAGGCACTGACGACGGCGCTCGAGTCCCTGCGCGGGCCGGGGGAGGACATCGTGCTCCGCATCGACCGGCTGGACCTCGAAGGGAGCCTGTTCAGGGGCGGAAACCGGGCCGTGACCGGAAACTATTCGCTGCATCCGGGTGGCGGCGTGCACATCGGCTTCTTCAACGCGCAGAGCGGGGATTTCCGGCCGGTGCTCTCGGCGAACACTGCGGTGTTCCGGGTCAGCTATAATTTCTTCGATCCGGAAGAATGCAATGGCCAGTTCACCTCTGCGAAGGCGGCGACCCCGCTGCGCTTTGTGCCTTCGGGGGTGGCTGGACCGGCGGCGGCCACGTTGACGACGGCCATGACCGAGGCTTTCGGTCCGAACGGCCTGGAATTGCAGTGGCTTGAAATCGGGGCGATCATTTCGGAGGATGTCGCGCTGTCGCGCACAGATGTGTTCGACGAAACGGTCGGCGCGCGCGGCGATCGGCGAGCGGTCGGCCAGACGATTGATCCGGGACTACTGGAAGAGTTCTTCATCCTCTACCCAGCCGGTCAGTGATGTGAGACCCTGCGGCGGCTGCGGCGTGTCCGGGAGCCGGGCCTGCTGCAGCCGCCGACAGGGAGACAGATTGTGATCAAGATGATGAAGCCCCTGGTGCTGGCGGGCGTCGTTGCGGGCATGGCTGCGGCGGCGGTTGCGGCAGCTCAGTCGCGTGCGCCGAACGCGCCAATAACCGCCGGGGAAATGCAGGACGAGCTGTTCGGTGTGCATCTTTACGGTGTGCAGACGCCGGAGGGTTGGCGCTGGGATGAGTGCATTGATCCTGCAGGGCTGACGGTGTTTCGCGTCTATCCGCCGGACGGGGAGAACGCCGTGCCCTATTCGGAGGAGGGCAGGCTGGAGACCGTTGGCGATCGCGTCGGGCTGGCCTGCTTTTCCTACCCGCCGGACGACGATCCGCAACCGGCCTGCTTTTCGGCGGTCCGGCGCGGGGATGGCTACATGTTTCGACCGCACGGGGTGGAGGGCGGACTGTTCATCACAACCAAGGTCAAGCGGGGCGTGAAGTCCTGTCCCAAGCCCGGCGACTTTATCGGCTAGGCACGACCGCGCCTGTGCCCACCGGCCCGATGGGACTGTGGGCGGGCGGCGTGATGGACGTGTGTCCACTCGTTCGCGTCGTCAATGCTGGCCCAGCCATCCTCCGTCGAGCAGCCTGTCAAATCAGCCTCCTCCGGCGACATGTTGCCGTCGGCATGGGCGATGCGTTCGAGGGCGGACTTCAGCAGGTCGGCCTGCTCGGGGTTGATCAGCATGTTGCCGCGGCGGATGAGTTCATCGACGTCGACGAGATTTTCCGGGTGACGGCAGTATTCGCGGAACACGGCCTGGTCGAAATCCGGCAAATGCTCGGCGGCGATCTTCTGGGACTCGTAGATTTCGGCGTCTTTGACAACCCCGTCCGCGACCACCATTTTGGCGAGCATCTGGGCGGCGTAAACCTGTCCCCAAGTGCCGGACGCGTCGATGGCGTAGCCGTTCAGGTTCAGAAGCCGCTCGAGGTGCCAGTTCTGGGATATGGTCAATTCTTCCTCGATGGCCTCCAGATTGTCCTCCGGCGTGAGCACGCTGGTCTTCGGGAAAAGACCGTTCAGGAAGGATTCCCGTTCGATCACGCTGGCGGGATCGATGCCCACGGCGGTGATGCGGGCGCGGGTGGCGGGATGGCTGTCGAAGGGATGCTCCGTGGCCTTTTCGAGCGACTCTGTCGTGAAGCGGAGGATTTCATCACGGTCGATGTCGTATTGCGTGCGCTCGACGAAATTGCGCGAGAGGTTGCGGGAGACGCGGCCGTTGCTGAGCCGCTGCAGGGCGTAATTGATTTCGATGTTCCAGATCGCCGCAAGCGCCGAGAACTTGGCGAGGCCGGTGGCGAGGCCGCGTGCCGATCCCTGCGCGATGCCGACCTGGTCTGCGGCAAACTCCCGCTCACGGCTGATCCGCTGCATCGGCTTGAAGAAGGTGGTGAGCATATCGTCCGCCACCAGCCGTGCCGGAGCGCCGAGCACGCGGATGCGCATGTCGGGGTTATTGCCAAGCTCGGTCACGACGTTGCTGAGGAAGAAGAGGGAGGGGTTCAGCCGCTCGGACACGATCGTGTCCTTGCCGACAAAGTGGCCCATCTCGTGACCGATGATGGTGCGCACTTCTTCATCTGACAGTATGCGGAGCATGGGCGCGCTGAGGTAGATGCTGTCGCCCTTCAGACTTTCACCACCAGGGCTCAGCTTCACGGGCAAGGAGGTGACGTAGAAGTTCGGCTCCAACCCGATCAGGATATTCTCCGGCGGCTTGATGCCGACGCGGCGGGCCGTGTCGTCCACGAGACGGCGCAGGTTCGGCGCTGTTTCCGGTTTCAGGAGTTGGGCAAATGCCTCGTGAAGGGGGCGCTCGAAAAGCTTCATGCCGCTGCCGAACACCACGGCCGCAATGATGCAGGTGCCGAGGATGAGACCGAAGACGAGGTAGGGCCAGTAGAAGCCCAGCCACATGGCGGATGCCGCCATATATGTTCCGGTCAGGAGCGCGCCCTGCATCAGCATGTCGAATGTCAGCGTCAGGATGGAGAACAGGCTGACGGCGGGAACGGCCGCCGAGAGCGCCGCGCGGTTCCCGCCCGCGATCATCACGGCAAAACGGGGGAGCAGAAGGATGATGACCCCAAACGCGATGGCGATGGGCGCGATGAGGATCATCAGGTTCTCGATCCAAAGACTTTGGCAGCCGTCCCAGGTGAGCAGGGTCGCATTCTCGGGTGTCAGCAGACAGCTCAGCGCGGATTGGGGCGCGAGCTTCACAAGCTCCATGCCGCCTTCGTTGTAATAGGGATAGAGGCCAACAGCGAGCGCAAGGACCGGGACGAGAAACAAGGCCAGAAGCAGCAGAATATCGCGCATCGCGCGACTCCCCAGGATGGCGCTCAGCCCCCTCGGCGAGACGCTAGCCGAAAGTTAATGTTCGCTCCCAACCGAATGCAAGTGAAGACTTGATGACGCGGGAGCGGGCCTTGCGTGCGGGTGTGTCCGCGGGCTGGACCGGGGGCGGGGATGGGGCGATGATGAGGTGATGGTCGGCGCGCGGCGTCGGCATTTGAGAAGACGGGAGGATGCCATGGGCAAGTCTGGATGGATCGGGGCGGCAGCGCTGCTGCTGGCGGGGGCGGCGCAGGCACAGGTGTATGATGTGGCCGTGACGCTGGAGCGCGACGGGCAGGCGGTGGAAACGCCGTCCATGCGCATCCGGGCGAACGCGCCGACGACACTGGAAGTGCCGGGCATTTTCCGGATGGAGCTAATCCTGATCGAGCCGCAGGGCTGCGACACGCCGACGGTCGATCAGGTCGAATGCCTCGCCGGGGCGGGCAAGCGCGATGTGCGTGCCTATGTCGAAATGCCGGACGCTGCCGGGGTGATGCGGGCGGTCGCCTCGCCGCAGGTGTTCGTCACACTCGGCACGCCGACAGAAGTCATTGCCGGGAGCGGTCGCGGAGACGGGCTGCGGATCAGCTATCTCATCACGTCGGCGGACTGAGCGGGCCGGGACGACAGAAGGGCGACTTCAGGAAGGCGATGGCAGGCAGGTGACAACAAGCGGGCGACGGCGAGAGCATTTGCCCCGTCCGTCGCCCGTCATCTTCCGGTTTGAGCCTGGCCCCGTCTTTACTCGGCGGCAGCGGCGTCGGCGTAGCTGTTGTCGCGGTATTTCTTCAGTTCCGAGCGGGTGATGGCGCGGCAGTGAACCTCGTCCGGACCATCGGCGAGGCGCAGGGTCCGGATACCGGCATAGGATTTGGCGAGGTCGAAATCGTCCGACACGCCGCCGCCGCCATGGGCCTGGATGGCGTCGTCGATGATCTTCAGGGCCATCCGGGGCGCGGCGACCTTGATCATGGCGATCTCATCCTTGGCGACCTTGTTGCCGACCGTGTCCATCATCCAGGCGGCCTTCAGGCAGAGAAGGCGGGTCATCTCGATGTCGGTGCGGGCGTCGCCGATGCGCTGTTCCCAGACCGACTGCTCGGCGAGTTTCTTGCCGAAAGCGGTGCGCGAGAGAAGGCGCCTGCACATCGCCTCAAGGGCGGCCTCGGCGGCGCCAATGGTGCGCATGCAGTGGTGGATGCGGCCCGGCCCGAGGCGGCCTTGCGCGATTTCGAAGCCGCGACCCTCGCCCAGGATCAGGTTGGCGGCCGGAACGCGGACATTGTCGAGGCGGATTTCCATATGGCCGTGGGGCGCATCATCATAGCCGAAGACGTGCAGCGGACGCAGGATGTTGACCCCCCGCGTGTCGAGCGGAACGAGGATCTGGCTCTGCTGGGCGTGGCGCGGGGCGGAGGTGTCGGTCTTGCCCATGACGATGGCGATCTTGCAGCGCGGATCGCCGGCCCCGGAGGACCACCACTTGGTACCATTGATGACGTAGTCGTCGCCGTCGCGCTGGATCGAGGTCTCGATATTGGTCGCGTCAGAGGAGGCGACGGCCGGCTCGGTCATGAGGAAGGCCGAGCGGATTTCACCGGCCATCAGCGGCCGCAGCCAGCGATCCTTCTGCTCCGGCGTGCCGTAGCGGTGGAGGACTTCCATGTTGCCGGTGTCCGGCGCCGAGCAGTTGAACACTTCGGAGCCGAAGACGACCTTGCCCATTTCCTCGGCGAGGGGGGCGTATTCCAGATTGGTGAGGCCGGCGCCGCGGTATTCATCGGTGTCATGGCCGGGATTTGGCGGCATGAAGAGATTCCACAGGCCCTCGGCGCGGGCGCTGGCTTTCAGATCCTCAAGGATGGGGATGACGCCCCAGCGGCCAACTTCGGCATGCTGACGCTTGTAGGTCGGGATAGCGGGATAGACGTGCGCGTCCATGAAGGCTCTGACGCGGGCGAGATAGCCCAGCGCGCGCTCGGATGGTGCGAAATCCATGGTGTCCTCCGGTTTGGTCTGTTGTCTTGTGAACGTCCTGTTTTGCCGACGATAGGCCCGGGGCGCGGCGGCGTCCACGGGGGAGAGGGATTTTCTGTTGCAGGACGTTCGTTCGGACCAGCGTTCAGAGGAGGTGGCGGGCAACCTCTGGCGGCAACAGGCCACAGCGTGCGCGCTGGAAGGCAGCAAAGAGGATCAGGTGGGTGAAGGCGTCCGTGATCTCACCCGAAATGCAGCGGGACATCAGTTCGCCGACCGGCAGGCGGACCACTTCGAGCACCTCATCCGGCTCGGGCGCGGAAGGACCGGGCGTGAGCCCCCAGGCAAGATAGCCAAAGGCAAGTTCATCGGTGACGGAGTTGGACAGGTGCCAGCGGCCAAGGGGCAGCCAATGTTTCGCGACCAGCCCGGTTTCCTCCCGCAGCTCGCGGATGGCGCAATCCATCGGGTCAGCGTCCCGGCGGCCACCACCTTCCGGCAATTCCCAGCTGTAGGCGTCGAGCGGAAAGCGGTGCTGGCCGACCAGCCATGTGTTGCCGTCCTCGTCCAGCGGCAAGACGCCGGTGGCGACATCGGCAAAGCGCACGACGCCGTAAATGCCGGGCTGGCCATCAGGCCGCGTGACGTCGTTGTGCTCGATCCCGACCCAGGGATTCTGGTAGGGGGTTGTGGTGCGATGGACCGAGAACGGGCCGACCTTGCGTGCTGTCGTCATCGGGTCTGTGCCTTGCGTTGCCTTGCCCTGCCTTGCATGTCTCAGCCGCGCGAAACATCCAGAAGGTCGCCGGGGGTGCATTCGAGCACATCGCACAGTTTGGCAAGGGTTTCGAAGCGCACGCCCTTCACCTTGCCCGATTTCAGCAGCGACAGGTTGGCCTCCGTCATGCCGATGGCGGCGGCAAGATCCTTCGCGCGCATCTTGCGACGGGCCAGCATGACATCCAGCGTGACGATGATATCGCTCATCAGACGAATTCGTCGTTTTCCCGCTTCAGGCCCACAGCCTGGCCCCAGACAAGGGCGAGGCCGTGCAGAGCGAAGCCCATCGCCCCGACGGCCAGCGCCAGATCCCGGAAGACAAAGTCGAAGCCGCCAGCCTCGCCGGCAATCCAGCGCAGGCTGCTGGGCGCGAACACCGCGCTCCAGACGGCGGCCCATATCAGGCTGTCGGCGCCGCGCTTCAGCGTCCGGACATTGCGGGCGCAGAACACGTCACCCTCGCTGCAGCGCGCAAACATCCGCGCAAAATCCATCAGGGCGAGGGCGATCAGCAAGGTGGGCATGGCCTTGAGAAGACCGATGCCGAAGCCGTTCAGAAGCGCCGGGATGTCGGCCATGTCGTTGACGTAGACATCACCCACCTCGGCGACGATGAATTGCGAAACGTTGATGAGCAGGATCACGACTGCCAACCATGCACCCATGGTCAGGAGACCATGGGTGTCGCGGGCCCGGCGGTCGTCTGTCTCGTTGCGGGTTTCGGTCATGCCTGCCTCCATTGCGTGAATGAGGCATACAGCAAATAATTATTGTCTGGCAATAATTATTATTTGTTTGGCTTGGATTTAGCCGCGGCGGGCGCGGAAGAAGTCGCGCAGGAGGGAGCTGGCGGTTTCTCCGGCGGCGGCGTCCTGTTCGACGGCCGGACGCCAGTGGCAGGTCGGCTGCTCGAAGAAGCGGGGGCCGTGGATGACCGCGCCGCCCTTCACATCGCAGGCGGCAAAGACGAGGCGGCCGATCCGGGCCAGGCTGATCGCTCCGGCGCACATCACGCACGGCTCCAGCGTCACAT
>JBGSUF010000281.1:0-5986 GCA_041736285.1 Hyphomonadaceae bacterium
CGGCGGCCTCGGCGACGTTCAGGCGGTCGACACCGGGCATGGCCGAGACCGGGATGCGCGGGGCCTCGCCGTCATGGATGATGACCGACCAGATCAGGTCTGACGGCGTCACCACATTCTCCGCAGCGAGGGAACGTATCCATGGCGCCTGACGCAGGCGGCGCAGGCGGGTGAAGGGGTAGGATTGCGGCGGAGGGGTGTGGGTCATGGCGGCGTTTGTGGCGAAAGCCGCTGCTCAGGGCAAGATGCGGCGGACGCGGCGACGCATGAAACAGCGCAGCGACACATCCATGGTGGTGGCCTGCGCCGCTTCCAGCTCCTTCATGAACTCCGACAACTGGCGGCGCGGAATCTCGCGGAAGCCGAGCTTGCGATAAAAAGGACCGTTCCAGGCAAGGTCGCGAAAGGTGGAAAGGGTGACGGTGGAAAGGCGCAGGTCAGCCGCTTCCCGCAGGACACGCTGGACGAGGCGGCGCCCGAGGCCCTTGCGCCCGTGGGCGGGGATGACGGAAATCTGGTCGAGATAGAGCGTCTCCTCGACGAGATGGCACATCGCAAAGGCGACCACCCCGTCGCCGTGATGACGAATGACAAAGACCAGCCCGTCTCCGACGGACTGTTCGACGACCTGGGCCGGCACAGCGTTCACCAGTTCGCTGTCGGGCAGGAGGCCGGTTCCGGCGAACATGCGATTGGAGGCAAGATGCACGTCGATGATCGCCGCCACGTCGTCGCGGGCAGCGCGGGTCAGTGCGTAGGCGCTGGCGGCCTTCTGCATCTGCATCTCGGTCTCTGCCTCCCCCCGGGGCGCAAGGATGTACGTCGCCAGAAACGACAGCCCGTCAGGGCGCATCATTGCTGCGATGGCTCACAATTATCCACCTTCCGGCGCAGGGAAAGGGGAGAGTTGCGTCAGCCGTATCGCCCGGCGTGCCTTCGCCCGCAAGAGCATGAACGCCGCCGCGCGAGCGGACTCGTGCGAAGGGCCATCTTTCAAAACGTGTCCTTCGGCATTCGGGAGAGCCAAGTTGAAAGACAAATCGTGACGTTGAGACGCAAGTTGAAATGGTAAACAGTATCGGTGAATTTTTTGATTAATTCACATGATATAGAAATAACGAATTCTTAGGCAGTATCTCGTAAACATCATCAAACTACAACAAAAGTTGAGTGGGTGAAGAAGATGATGATCAATGCTGTGGCCAAGGCCGCTGTCGATGAGAATGTGGCCGAAGCGTTCGTGCGAAGCCTTTCTCTGCTGGAACAGGCGCACCGCCGCCTACACGATGTGGTGAAAGATGCGCTGGAGCGTAACGGCGAACGCCACCTCACCGGCGTGCAGGCGCTGCTGATCTACGAGATTGGCGAGCACGAGACCCCGGCCGCCACGCTGCGCGCCCGCGGCGCTTTTGCCGGCACCAGCCTGTCCTACAATCTGAAGAAGCTCCAGGAAGGCGGATACCTCAATCAGGAGCGCTCCGATGATGACCGCAGGACCGTGCGGCTGACGCTGACCACACGCGGTCACAAGGTGCGCAAACAGGTTGAGGCGCTTTTCGCGCGTCAGGCCATGTCACTGGAGCCGACCGCCAGCGTGCGCCCGGACGACCTGGAACTGATGAACCGCACTGTGTCGCGGCTCGAACGCTTCTGGTCCGACCAGATTCGCTACCAGCTCTGAATCCAGCGGGAAGCCCCCGGCAGAAGGGGCGGATTCCCGATGGCTGCCCGTGAAGAACGGCCGTTTTGCCCCCTGCGGCGAAACGGCCTTTTTCTTTTTCGTTCAACTTCGCTATCTAGGAGTGACGAACAAGCTTCACGGGCAACAGACACATGCGTCATCTCAAGGCATTCGAAGATGCGATTTCGGCCATCCGCGAGGAGGGCCGCTACCGCGTCTTCATCGACCTGCACCGACATGTCGGCAATTTTCCGAAGGCGACGGCGCGCTTCCCGGAAGGCGAACGCGATGTGACGGTGTGGTGCTCGAACGATTATCTCTGCATGGGACAGGACGAAAACGTCCTCGGCGCGATGCATGAAGCGATCGACAGCTTCGGTGCAGGCTCCGGCGGAACACGCAACATTTCGGGCACCTCACGGGCGCATGTCGATCTCGAACACGAATTGGCAGACCTGCATGGCAAGTCCGGCTCGCTGCTGTTCACCTCCGGCTATGTCGCCAACGACGCGACGCTTTCGACGCTGGGGCGTATCCTGCCGGGGCTGATCATCTATTCCGACCAGATGAACCACGCCTCGATGATTGAGGGGATAAGGCGTTCGGGCTGCGACCGGCGCATCTTCCGGCACAATGACCTTGGCCATTTGCGTGCGCTGATGGAGAACGATCCGGCGGACCGGCCCAAGCTGATCGCCTTTGAGAGCGTCTATTCGATGGACGGCGACATCGCGCCAATCACCGAGATTTGCGATCTTGCCGATGAATTCGACGCGATGACCTATCTCGACGAGGTCCACGCGGTCGGCCTTTATGGCCGCGAAGGCGCAGGCGTGGCGCAACGCGACAATGTGATGAACCGGATCGATATCATCGAGGGCACGCTGGCCAAGGCTTACGGGGTGATGGGCGGATACATCGCCGCAGAGGCGGTCGTGATCGACGCGATCCGCTCGATGGCGCCGGGCTTCATCTTCACCACATCGACGTGCCCGGTGATGGCGGCTGGCGCATTGGCCAGCATTCGCAAGCTTCGCACCGAGGAAGGGCGCCGTCTTCGCGCCGTCCACCAGCGTCATGCGCAGGCACTGAAGGACAAGTTTGCCGCGGTTGGCCTGCCGGTGATGCCGTCGCAGACGCACATCGTGCCGCTGCTCGTGGGCGATCCGGAAAAGTGCAAGGCGCTGTCGGACACGCTGCTGTTCGACTTCGGGCTTTATGTGCAGCCGATCAACTATCCGACCGTGCCGAAGGGCACAGAGAGGCTGCGTTTCACCCCGTCACCCGGCCATACCGAGGCGATGATGGACGAGCTTGTCAGCGCGCTGCTGGCGATCTGGAAACAGCTTGGGCTTGAACGCGCGGCATAGATCGCTGCGTTTTGCCGTGCCAGCTTCGCATGGGGCGGCTGGCTACAGGCCGAATCACACGCTGAATAACGGGCCGAATGAAAAACCCCGGCTGGGTTGCAGCCGGGGTTTCCGATTGTTTCGGGGTGGCCTTCTATTGCGCCGCGCTATTTGCGCGGGCTGCGGCCGAGACCGATCTTCTTGGCGTATTCTGATCGGGTGCGGGCGTAGTTTGGCGCAACCATCGGATAGTCGGCCCCAAGACCCCAGCGCGCACGGTATTCGTCCGGGCTCATGTCGTATTTGGAGCGCAGGTAGCGCTTGAGCATCTTCAGCTTCCGCCCGTCTTCGAGGCAGACGATGAAGTCGTCATTGACCGACTTGTTGATCGCAACCGCGGGCTTCGGACGCTCGGCTTCCTGCGTCACCTGCACGACCGAAAGATCGCTTACGGTGGCATGGACGGCCCGAATCAGTTCCGGGAGGCTGGAGGATGGCACTGCATTGTTGGAGACAAAGGATGACACGATGTCCGCCGTCATCTGCATAAGTTCGACCTTTTCGAGGCCGATATCTGTTTCTCTGATTGTCATGAAAAATCCCAGGGACCGCTTTTCTGTCTTTGGCGGAATAGTAACAAAATCCGACAAGATCAAATCTTTTCTAATGTAAGATGAACGAATGCTGTAGAATGTGAGCGAATGCAATCGTATTCAGGCGGCTACCGAAGTCTAATCCCCGCATGCATGCTGACAGGGCTAGCATGCGACGTAAAATGCACGCGATGCGACGTTTTTGTGATGAGCAGGCGCGAAAACCGGTTCGCACTCGGCCGCCAATTGTCCTACATCATACGCCAGCAGCCGACAGAAAGGTCCCGTCATGGCCGATACACAGAATGTTTCCGCTCGAACCCCCGCTGATTTCTTCACAGCCGGGATCGAGGAGACCGATCCGCAGCTGGCCGCGGCCATTGCGCACGAACAAACCCGCCAGCAGGAGCAGATCGAGCTGATCGCCTCCGAGAATATCGTGTCCCGCGCGGTGCTGGAGGCGCAGGGCTCGATCCTGACCAACAAGTATGCCGAGGGCTATCCGGGCAAGCGCTATTACGGCGGTTGCGAGTTTGTCGATGTGGCCGAGGAACTGGCGATAGAGCGGGCGAAGGCGCTGTTCGGCTGCGGCTTTGCCAACGTACAGCCATCGTCCGGTTCGCAGGCCAACCAGGCGGTGTTCACCGCGCTGATCAAGCCGGGCGACACGATCATGGGCATGAGCCTGGCGGCGGGCGGGCACCTGACACATGGCGCAAAGCCGAATCAGTCGGGCAAATGGTTTGACGCGGTCCAGTACGGTGTGCGGCGCGAGGACGACCTGATTGATTTCGACGAGGTCGAGACGCTGGCGAAGGCGCACCGGCCGAAACTGCTGATCGCGGGCGGTTCGGCCTATCCGCGCCAGATCGACTTTGCCCGCTTCCGCGCGATTGCCGACGAGGTCGGGGCGATCTTCATGGTGGACATGGCGCACTTTGCCGGTCTGGTGGCGGGCGGGGTGCATCCCAATCCGCTCCACCATTGCCATGTCGCGACGACGACGACGCACAAGACGTTGCGCGGGCCGCGTGGCGGGCTGGTGCTGACGAATGACGAGGCGATTGCCAAGAAGGTCAATTCGGCCGTCTTTCCGGGCATTCAGGGCGGGCCGCTGATGCATGTCATCGCGGGCAAGGCGGTGGCGTTCGCCGAGGCGCTGCGGCCGGAGTTCAAGGCCTATGCGGCGCAGGTTGTGGCGAACGCGCAGGCGATGGCGAAGGCGGTGAAGGCGGGCGGCCTGGACGTGGTGTCCGGCGGCACCGACACGCACCTTGCGCTGATCGACCTGCGACCCAAGGGGGTGAAGGGCAATCTGGCCGAACAGGCGCTGGAGCGGGCCTACATCACCTGCAACAAGAACGGCGTGCCGTTCGATCCGGAGAAGCCTGCGGTCACGAGCGGCATCCGCGTCGGCTCTCCGGCGGGCACGACGCGCGGCTTTGGCGCGGCGGAGTTCACGCGGATCGGGGAATGGATCGTCGAGGTGATGGATGCCATTGCGGCGGGCGGCGACACCAGCGATGTCGAGGCACGTGTGCGCGGCGAAGTCCGGGAACTGACGCGGGCTTTCCCGATCTATCAGGGCCTTGGCCAGCGGGGCTGAACCGATATGCGCTGCCCATATTGCGGAGCGACCGACACGCAGGTGAAGGATTCGCGGCCGGCGGAGGATGACACCGCCGTCCGGCGTCGGCGCGCGTGCGGGAAATGCGGCGCGCGCTTCACCACGTTCGAACGCGTGCAGCTGCGCGAGTTCGTCATCGTCAAGCGCGATGGTCGCCGGGCGCCGTTCGACCGCGACAAGCTCGCCCGCTCGATCATGCTGGCGGTGCGCAAGCGCGACGTGAACCCGGACCAGATCGACCAGATGGTGTCCGGCATCGTGCGCAAGATCGAAAGTTCGAGCGAGGGCGAGATCGAGAGCCGGGAGGTGGGCGAACTCGTGATGGAGGCCCTGGCACTGGTCGATCCGGTCGGCTATGTGCGCTACGCTTCGGTCTACAAGGACTTCCGCGACCCGGAGGATTTTGCCCAATTCATCAAGACGCACGCGCTGGGTGAGCCGGACGGGGAGGATGAGGGCTGACCGCCGCTTCGCTTCCGAACGCCCTGCCGCGACCGCGCGTGACGTGGAAGACGGCGACATCGCTTGATGGCCGGATCGCACTCGCGAACGGGCAGAGCAAGTGGATCACCGGGGGTGAGGCGCGCCGCATCGTGCATGAACTGCGCGCCAGTCATGACGCGGTGCTGACCGGCGTTGGCACGGTTTTGTCGGATGATCCGGAGATGACCGCACGCGGCGTCGACGCGCGTGTTCAGCCGCTGCGCTGCGTGATGGATACGCGGGCGCGGACGCC
>JBGSUF010000293.1:0-2618 GCA_041736285.1 Hyphomonadaceae bacterium
CCCGGCTCGCGCACCCAGGGTCCGGCCGCTGCAACGGGCGCTGCAACGGACGACAGGGCGACAAGCTGACAAAGACGCGCGGCCCGCCCGGCGCGCGCCATGGCCTCAGTTCCGGAAGTCGGGGCAAACCCTGTCCAGCCGCCGCATCAGGGCCGGCCATGTCAGCGCGTCCGCAAGGAATTTCAGTCCTTCCGGGTTCGATTGCGCCTTCACCACGTCCTGCACATCCTGCGGCGCCAACACAATGTTGTCCCGGCCGCCCGACAGCGCCTTCACTTGCATCGCGCAGGCCCGTTCCAGGAAGAAGATGCGCATCCATGCCTCCGCCGCCGTCCGCCCGACCGCCAGCGTCCCGTGATTGCGCAGGAGCAAAAGCCCCGCCCCGCCGAAATCAGCCACGATGCGCTCGCGCTCGTCATGGTTGAGCGCCACCCCCTCATAATCGTGATAGGCCAGATCGCTCATCGCAATCATCCCCGTCTGCGTGATCGGGAGCAGCCCGTCCTTCATCGCCGACACCGCCACCCCGTCATCGGTATGCAGGTGGATGACGCAGTGCGCATCCTCGCGCGCGGCATGAACGGCGGAATGGATGGTGAAGCCGGCCGGATTGATGATGCTTGAGGTCTCCTGAACGATATTGCCGTCCAGATCGACCTTCACCAGCGACGATGCGGTGATCTCCTCAAACAGCCAGCCATAGGGGTTGATCAGGAAATGATGCTCCGGGCCGGGCACCCGCATGGAAATGTGCGTGAAGATCAGATCGTCCCAGCCCTGCAGCGCCACCAGCCGGTAAAGCGCCGCAAGATCGGTCCGTGCCTGCCATTCCAGCGCGCTCACATCGCCCTTCAGGCTGCCTGCGCTCATGTCGTCCGCCATGTCCGTCTCCCTTTTTGCCGCTTCTGGCCGGTTGTTCTGATACTTCACGATAACCGCATTCCCGCTCGCTTTGCCAGCCTGATCGGGCCCTGTCGCCCGCTCGCCACTTGACCCGGCCAGCGGCCTCTGGCCTCTTTCCGCTCTCCCGATGCACCGACAAGGTCCAGCCCGCTGAAAATTGCATTCCATTCCAGCCAACGCGACGAAGCCGAAACCGCCCTGGCCCGTCTCATCGCCATCTATGGTCAGGCCGCCGAGGCCGATGCCGAAGTGATCGTCGCGCTTGGAGGTGACGGCACCATGCTCGACGTGCTTCGCCGCCGCTTCGCAGACCGCAAGCCCGTTTACGGCATGAACCGCGGAACAGTCGGCTTCCTGATGAACGACTTCTCCGAAGACGATCTGATCGAGCGGATCAATGCCGCCGAGCGCGCCACCCTCCATCCGCTCGCCATGCGCGCGACCGACACGGCCGGGCAGACCCATGACAGGCTCGCCATCAACGAAGTGTCCCTCCTGCGCCAGACCGCCCAGTCCGCGCGCCTGCAGATCAATGTCGACGGTCGCCTGCGGATGGACCGGCTGGTGTGCGACGGCGTCCTGATCGCCACGCCGGCCGGCTCGACCGCCTACAACCTGTCGGCCCATGGCCCGATCCTGCCCATCGGCGCAAACCTGCTGACCATGACACCGATCAGCGCCTTCCGGCCCCGGCGCTGGCGCGGCGCACTTCTGCGCCATGACGCGCGTGTGCGTTTCGACGTGCTTGATGCCGAGCACCGTCCCGTCTCCGCAGCCGCCGACAATCAGGAAGTGCGCGATGTCGTCAGCGTCGAAGTGCGCGAGGACCGCTCTCGCCCGCTTATCCTCCTGTTCGACCCCGGCCACGCCCTCGACGAGCGCATCCTGCAGGAACAGTTCGGCTTCTGACCGGCTGGCAAATCCCGGAAATACAGCGCCGACTGACCCTGCGCTCACCGCCTGTTAAGCCCTCTGGCCGAAACTGCCCCCATGATCGCAACCAGCGCCGCATGTTCAAATTCCTTCACAGCGCCGAGGCTCGCCGCCTCCGGCGCGCCAGACCTCAGCGCCTGGCTCGCCGAGGATCTGAACCGGCTCGTCACCCTGTCCGATCTGCCCCACGACGCGCCCACGCTCGCCGCCCTGGCCCGCGCCGCCCATGACGTTCGCGGCTTGGCCCGCACCTATGGCTTTCCGGTTCTCGCAAGGCTCTGCGCCACGGTTGAGGCCCTCGCCCGCAACGCCGCGTCGGAGATCATGAGCCGTCCCGCCCGCCCCTTGCGCAATGAGTTGATCCGCCTGCATGCGCTGGCTTGTCTCGCTTGCGTGCGCGAGGGTTACACAGGCGAGCGCGCCAAGCCGCTCCTGTCGGCCCTGCTCGTCGGGCTTGAAAACGCCCGCATCGCCGTCGACTGAGCCGGGATGCCGGATCGCGCTTTAATGCGCCCCCCTGAAATTGCTTAAAATTCAACGACCACCTTACGCCTCATCTTGAGGCATGCAGGGTTATACACGCTCTTCCACGCCCGTTGTGAAGAGTGTCCCATGTTCGATACCCATTCCCCGATTGCTGACCTGCCAAAGCCCGGCCTGTTTCATTTCCTGCCGATCCGTGAGCTGGCGGGCGGCGAAGCGGTCAGCCTGATGGTCGAGCATCGCCGCCGCTTTGCCGACGCCGCCCGTTTCGGCCCGGCCTTCGAGCAGCGCCCCGGCGC
>JBGSUF010000300.1:0-2802 GCA_041736285.1 Hyphomonadaceae bacterium
GAGAAGTGGCCGAGCGCGCGGGCGGGGTCGGACTGGCGGCGCAGGGAAAGCCAGCCGGCGAGCCATTCGGCCTCGGCGAAGTCAACGCCTTCATCGAGGCCGTGGGCGGTCGACAGTTTGTAGGCGGTTTCGTAGTCGCCGTCCTGAAGGTTGCGGCGAACGGCGATGTTGCGCTCGTCCCAGAGGCGGCCGCGTCCGGCAAGCGGGACCGCCGCGCCGTCAATCAGGATCAGCAGTTCGTCGACCGAATCCTCAAGGCCGGATCTGCGCCGCCAGCGCGCGCGCTCGTAAAGCAGGCCGGGATCGGACTGTAACGCCGCAGGGACGGCCCGCACGAGACCGTCGACATTGCCGCTGCGCCTTGCCAGGGCGATCCGGGCATCGACGAGGGCGCGCCAGCCGGACGACAAGCGGGGCTTCAGCGCGACCGCGTCGGAGAACTGGCCGGTCCAGAGCAGGAAATCGGCGCGCGCCTGATGGTCTTCCTCGGTCAGCCAGCGGGAATGGTTGGCGAGGATTTCGCGTGTCCGGGCCGGCGTGATGGAGTTGTTGCGCCACGCGTCGCGCAGGAGAGCGCCCGCGCGCGCCTCCTCGCCGATTTCGAGAAGTGAGATGGCCAGCGCGGTCTTGCCCTCACCGGCAACGGGACCGCCGCGTTCGTCAAACCAGCGAACCCGCGCGGCATGGCTGAGCGTGCTGCCGGAGATGGCATCCTCGGCGCGCACGCGGACCGTGCGCAGGCGCGGCCAGTCGGCAAGGTCGGTCAATGCGCCATCGAGCAGATCGAAACCAGCGCCGGGACCGGAGGTGACGTTCAGCCAGAGGATGAATTCGGCGAGGTCTTCATCGCGGGCCTGGTCGGCCATGCGGTCGAGGCTGGACCAGCGGCCATTGTCCACGGCGGCGAGCGCGTCCCGGAGCAGGGCGGCATCCTGCATCGAGATGACCTTGGAGCCAAAGCCCACCGACGGCTTGATGCTCGGCGCAGGCGGCAACGCCGCGCTGGCCGGAAGGGCGGTTGCGGCCGCCAATGCGAGGAGAAGGGCGGCAATGTGGGTTCTTGTCGTCGGCATGACGGAAGGTCGCTCGCGTTCTGGAGTGATTGGCCCCACCCGGCCCCTTAACGTGCTGAACAGTTTCATTCAGCACAGGCAGTGGACGGATGGCCAGTGGACTCTGCATAAGGGGTCTGGCGACTCTACTATGACGGGTCCAGATTCTTCCATCCTAACCTGAATCGCGCGTGAATCCATGTTTGACGGCTCCATTCCGGCACTTGTAACCCCTTTTCGCAGCGGCCTCATCGACCGCAAGGCCTATGCGGAGCTGATCGAGCGGCAGATCGCATACGGCTCACGCGGCCTTGTGCCGGTCGGGACGACGGGGGAGTCCGCGACACTCAGCCATGAGGAACACCGGGAAGCGGTGGCGCTGTGCATCGAAGTGGCGGCGGGCCGGGTGCCGGTGATCGCCGGCTGCGGGTCCAATTCGACCCATGAGGCGATCGGGCTGGTCGAGTTTGCGCGAAATGCCGGGGCGGATGGGGCGCTGGTGGTGTGCCCCTACTATAACCGGCCGGATCAGGCGGGGCTGTATGCGCATTTCGAGGCGGTGAGCGCGGCGGCGGGGCTGCCCGTCATTCTTTACAACGTGCCGAGCCGGACCGCGTCGGACCTGTTGCCGGAAACCGTCGGCCGGCTGTCGCGGCTGGCCAATATTGCCGGGATCAAGGACGCGACCGGCGACATGGCACGGGTGACGCTGCACCGGAATTTGTGCGCGCCTGACTTCGTGCAGTTGTCGGGTGATGATCCGACGCTGCTCGGATTTCTGGCGATGGGCGGGGCGGGCTGTATCAGCGTAACGGCGAATTTGCTGCCGGACGCCTGCGCGGCGGTGCATGCGGCGGTGGCGGCGGCAGACCTAGCGCGGGCGCGAGCGATTGAAGGGCGGCTGATCGGCCTGCACAAGGTGTTGTTCCGCTCCCCCAGCCCCGGACCCGTGAAACACGCGCTGTCGCGCCTCGGCCTGTGCAGTGATGAGCTGCGGCTGCCGCTGGTCGGGCCGGACGAGGCAACGCGCAACGCCATCGACGCAGCGCTGGACGTGGCGATAGGGTGGGAGTCATGAGCGGACATGTGAAGGGACGCGGAGACGGTCTGGTCGCGGAGAACCGGCGGGCGCGCTTCGACTATGAGGTCGAGGACACGCTGGAGGCGGGCATGGTGCTGACCGGCTCTGAGGTGAAGTCGCTGCGCGAGGGCCGGGCCAACATTGCCGAAGCCTATATCACCGTGCAGCGAGGGGAACTGGTTCTGATCAATGCGGACATCCCGACCTATGCCGGGGCAAACCGTTTCAATCACGAACCACGTCGCCACAGGACGCTGCTGGTGCATCGCCGCCAGATCGTCAAATTCGGGCAGGCCATCGAACGCGAAGGGCGCACGATGGTGCCGCTGAAGCTCTACTTCAATGATCGCGGACGGGCCAAGCTGCTGGTCGGCCTCGCCAAGGGCCGGAAGAATCCCGACAAGCGGGCCAACATCAAGGATCGTGACTGGCAACGTGACAAGGCGCGGATCATGAAGGAACGTAGCTGACGTGGAATGCGTCTGACGTGGAGCGCGGCTGCGGCGGGCCTTCCGGTTGTCAGTCGCCCGCAAGGGCCGCGACGGCGCGGGCGAACACGTCCTCGAACATTGCGGCGGTGAGGCGGCCGGTGTTGGTGTTGTAGCGGCTGCAGTGATAGCTGGAAATCAGGGTGATGCGGCCGGCGCGGTGCGTGGCGGCGTGGGCGAA
>JBGSUF010000305.1:0-8915 GCA_041736285.1 Hyphomonadaceae bacterium
CCAGCGCCTGCGCCAGTGTCGGGGGGCGGCGCCCCTTGACCTTGGCGCTCTCGATGGCGGCTTCGGCCGCTTGCAGCAGGTCCGCGCGCGGCAGAACCGAGATCGAACCGTCCAGAAGTGTCGGCGTGATCACGTCAGGGAGCGTCAGGGACATTTCGCCCTTTGGCCCTTTCACCTGCACCTGCTGGCCGTTCACCGTGGCGGTGGCGCCATTCGGGAGGGCAACGGGGAGTTTTCCGATACGAGACATTAAATCGGCCCTTCCCTTAGAACACCCGGCAGAGGACTTCGCCGCCGACATTTTCCACCCGCGCCGAGTTATCGGACATCACACCCTTGGGTGTGGACAGGATGGAAATGCCGAGCCCGTTCTGAACGAGCGGCAGGTCCTTCACCGAGGAATAGACGCGCCGTCCCGGCTTGGACACCCGGCGGATGTCCTGAATGACCGGCTGGCCGTCAAAATACTTCAGCTCGATTTCGAGCTCGCGGAAGCCGCCACGCTCAATCTCAGCATAGCCGCGAATATAGCCCTCACGCTCGAGAACGGCGAGCACGTTGGCGCGCAGCTTCGAGGCGGGCGTGGAGACCTTGCTCGAACCGCGCATCTGCGCGTTGCGAATCCGGGTCAGCATGTCGCCGATAGGATCGGAAAGATTCATTTTTCTCGTGCCTCCCTACCAGCTCGACTTCACAAGACCGGGAATCCGGCCTTGGTTGCCGAGTTCGCGAAGTGCGATACGCGACATTCTCAACTTGCGATAATACGCCCGCGGACGACCGGTGATCTCGCAACGGTTGCGAACCCGGTTCGGCGCAGAATTGCGCGGAAGTGCCGCCAGCTTGAGGCGGGCGCGGAAGCGCTCCTCCAGTGACAGATCCTCATTCATCGCAGCCGCCTTCAGCTTCAGCCGCCGCGCCGCAAACTTCTTCACGAGACGCGCGCGCTTCGCGTTCTTCTCAATTGCGCTCTTCTTCGCCATGTCTAGGCTCCCTCGCGCTTCAGTTCCGGAACGGGAAGCCGCACTCGGCGAGCAACGCCTTGGCTTCTTCGTTCGTGCGGGCGGTGGTACAGACGATGATGTCCATGCCCCAGATATGATCCACCTGATCGTAATTGATCTCGGGGAAAACGATGTGTTCCTTGACGCCCATGGCATAGTTGCCACGTCCGTCGAAGCTCTTGCCGTTCAGGCCGCGGAAGTCCTTGACGCGTGGCAGTGCGATCATGGTCAGCCGGTCCAGGAATTCGAACATCCGCTCCCGGCGCAGCGTAACCTTGCAGCCGACAACCATGCCTTCGCGCAGCTTGAAGCCGGCGATGGACTTGCGTGACACCGTTTCGACCGGCTTCTGGCCGGAGATACGGGCCATGGCCTCGACCGCAGACTTGATCTTCTTGCTGTCGGAGACAGCCTCACCAACGCCCATGTTGATGACGACCTTGTCCAGCTTGGGGATTTGCAGCTCGTTGGTATAGCCGAACTTCTCCTTCAGAGAGGCGCGGATGCGCTCCCTGTAGATGGTCTTCAGGCGCGGTTCGTAGGTTTGTGTATCAGGCATCGATCGACTCCCCGGAACGCTTGGCGAAGCGATACTTCCGGCCATGCTCATCTGTCTTGAAGCCAACGCGGGTCGGCTTGCCGTCGCGCGGATCGGCAATCGCCACGTTCGAGACGTGGATCGGCGCTTCGAAGCGCTTGATACCGCCCGGCTCGACCTGGTTGGGCTTCTGGTGGCGCGTCACTGTGTTGACGCCCGACACGACCACGCGATTGTCCTCCGGGAAGACCTTGAGGACTTCACCGGTGCGGCCCTTGTCACGGCCGGCAATCACGACGACCTTGTCGCCCTTTTTCACTTTCGCAGCCATGGTCAGATAACCTCCGGAGCGAGCGAGATGATCTTCATGTGGTTCTTGGCGCGCAGTTCGCGCGGAACCGGGCCGAAGATACGGGTTCCGATCGGTTCGCCATTGTTGTTGACGAGGACGGCGGCGTTGGAATCAAACCGGATGGTCGAGCCGTCTGCGCGCTTGATGTCTTTGGAGACACGAACGACAACGGCCTTGCGGACGTCGCCCTTCTTGACGCGCCCTTTCGGGATCGCTTCCTTGATCGAAACCACGATGATGTCGCCGACGCTGGCGTAACGGCGTCCGGCCCCGCCCAGCACCTTGATGCACTGGACGCGGCGTGCGCCGGAGTTATCCGCCACGGCGAGGTTGGTCTGCATCTGGATCATGCGCCCTCTCCCTCGGCCTTCATGGCGGCTTTCGCCGACTTGATGTCACCGCCGACGATTTCCCAGCGCTTCAGTTTCGAGCGCGGGGCGCATTCGGCAATGGCCACCTGTTGACCCTCGACGGCGGCATTGCCTTCGTCGTGAGCGTGATACTTCTTCGAACGTCGCACGATTTTCTTCAGCAGGGGGTGGAGGAATGTCCGCTCAACGCGAACAACCGCCGTCTTGTCCTGCTTGGTGGAAACCACCGTGCCTTCCATAATCCGCCTGGGCATCTTGCCTCTCCTTCAATCTCACGCAGCGCCGGTTTGCGACTTCTCGCGCAGGATCGTCCGGATCCTGGCGATCGAGCGACGCACCTCGCGCACGCGGGCGGTTTTCTCCAGCTGTCCCGTCGCTTGCTGGAAGCGAAGGTTGAACTGTTCCTTCTTCAGCTTTGCGAGCTCGTCGCGCAGCTGGTCTTCAGTCTTTATGCGGGCGTCTGTGGCATTCATCACTATTCTCCTCAGACCGTCTCGCCGATACGCTTGATGATCTTGGTCTTGATCGGCAGTTTCGCAGCGCCAAGCGACAAGGCTTCACGCGCGACTTCTTCCGTCACACCGTCGATCTCGAACAGGATGCGCCCGGGGGCAACGCGCGCGACCCAACGGTCGACCGCGCCTTTGCCCTTGCCCATGCGCACTTCAATCGGCTTTCCCGTCACCGGAAGGTCCGGGAAAATGCGAATCCACACCTTGCCCTGACGTTTCATCTGGCGCGTGATCGCCCGGCGCGTGGCCTCGATCTGGCGCGCGGTGATGCGCTCCGGTTCAAGCGCCTTGAGCCCGAACGATCCGAAGTTCAGCGTCGTGCCGCCTTTCGCAGTGCCGCGGATGCGACCCTTGAAGGCCTTGCGGAAGCGTGTCCGTTTCGGCTGCAACATCGTTTACGCTCCTGACTGTCCGCGGCGGTCGCCAGAGGCGGGTCCGCGCGAGTTGGAATTGCCACGCGGACGCGACGACTGCGCGGCAGCATCCTGCCGCTTGTCCTGCGCCATCGGGTCATGCTCAAGGATTTCGCCCTTGTAGACCCACACCTTGATGCCGATGATCCCGTAGGTCGTCAGCGCTTCGGCGGTGCCGTAATCAATGTCCGCGCGCAGCGTGTGCAGCGGCACGGAGCCCTCCGCATACTGTTCGGTGCGGGCGATTTCCGCGCCGCCGAGACGACCGGCAACCATCACGCGGACGCCGAGTGCGCCGAGACGCATCGCCGACTGGATGGAGCGCTTCATCGCACGGCGGAATGAACCGCGGCGTTCGAGTTGGCGGGCGATGTCCTCTGCGACCAGGTTCGCATCGATCTCCGGCTTGCGGATCTCGACGAGGTTGAGCTTCACGTCATCTGTGACCATCGCGGCCAACTGCTTGCGCAGTGTCTCGATGTCGGCGCCCTTCTTGCCGATCACGAGGCCCGGACGGGCCGCATGGATCGTCACGATGCAACGCTTGTGCGGGCGTTCGATGATGATCTTCGACACGCCGGCCTGCTTGAGCTTGTCCTTGAGGAACTTCTCGATCTTCAGGTCTTCGTGAAGAAGGCGGCCGTAATCGCCAGTGTCTGCATACCAGCGTGAGTTCCACGTCCGGTTGATGCCGAGGCGAAGGCCGATCGGATTGACTTTCTGACCCATTACGCGGCCTCCGCGCTATCAGCTTGAATGGACGTGTCGCGCAACACGATGGTGATCTGCGAGAAAGGCTTCAGGATGCGGGCCGCTCGGCCACGGGCGCGCGCACGGATGCGTTTCATCACGAGGTTCTTGCCCACATAGGCTTCGGCGACGACGAGACTGTCGATGTCGAGGCCGTGATTGTTTTCCGCGTTCGCAATGGCGCTCTTCAGCAGCTTTTGCACGTCGGAGGCATGACGCTTCGGAGAGAACTGGAGTTCCGACAGCGCGCGCTCGGCCGGCAGGCCGCGGATCGACTGTGCGATCAGGTTCAGCTTCTGCGGGCTGATCCGGAACATGCGCAGCACGGCGCGCGCTTCGTTCGACGCCTGACGCGGGGGATTCTGTGTCTTGCCCATGACTACTTCCGCTTCGATTTCTTGTCCGCACCATGACCGTAATAGGTCCGGGTGGGTGCGAATTCGCCGAGCTTGTGGCCGACCATTTCTTCAGTGACCGTCACAGGCACGAACTTGTTGCCATTGTGGACCTGGAATGACAGGCCGACGAATTGCGGCAGGATGGTCGAGCGACGCGACCAGGTCTTGATGACCTCGCGCTTGGTCGCGTTCTGCGCGACGTCGGCTTTCTTCAGGAGGTAGCCGTCAACAAACGGGCCTTTCCAGACAGAGCGTGGCATGGTCCGTCTCCCTATTTCTTCGCGTTGCGACGACGGATGATCAGACGATCCGTCTTCTTGTTGTTACGTGTCTTCGGACCGCGGGTCTTCTTGCCCCATGGCGTCACCGGGTCGCGGCCGCCCGAGGTCTTGCCCTCGCCGCCGCCGTGCGGGTGATCGACCGGGTTCATCGCGACGCCGCGAACGCTCGGACGGAAGCCCTGGTGGCGCGAGCGCCCGGCCTTGCCCGAAACTTCGTTCATCTTGTCCGGGTTCGACACTGCGCCGATCGTGGCAAGGCAGGTTTCCGGCACGCGCCGAAGCTCACCCGAGGAGAGTTTCAGCTGCGCATAGCCTTCCGCGCGGCCGACAAGCTGGACATATGTCCCCGCAGCGCGCGCAATCTGGCCACCCTTTTTCGGCTTCATCTCCACATTGTGGATGATGGTGCCGACCGGGATGTTGCGCAGGGGCAGCGTGTTGCCCGGCTTGATGTCGGCCTTGGCGCTCGCAATCACGCTGTCGCCAACCGAGAGGCGCTGCGGCGCGAGGATATAGGACTGCTCGCCATCGGTGTAGCGGATCAGCGCGATGAAAGCGGTGCGGTTGGGATCGTACTCGATCCGCTCGACCGTCGCCGGCATTTCCATCTTCTGGCGCTTGAAGTCCACGAGGCGATAAAGACGCTTGTGCCCGCCGCCGCGATTGAACGCGGTGACACGGCCCATATTGTTCCGGCCGCCCGACTTGGTCAGGCCTTCGGTGAGCTTCTTGAGGGGACGGCCCTTCCACAGGTCGTCGCGGTTGACCAGCACGAGCTGGCGCCGACCGGGGGATGTGGGATTATAGTGCTTGAGTGCCATGTCGATTACCTCAGAGCCCGGTCGCCACGTCGATCGACTGACCTTCGGCCAGTGTCACGATGGCTTTCTTCATGTCGGAACGACGGCCGATAATGCCGCGGAACCGCTTGGTCTTGCCCTTCACCTTGATCGTGTTGACGCCGGTCACTGTCACCTTGAACAGCGCCTCGACGGCTTCCTTGATCTGCGGCTTGGTCGCCGTCAGCGGCACGCGGAAGACGATCTTGTTCTCTTCCGAGAGAAGCGTGGTCTTTTCCGTGATGTGCGGCGCAAGGATGGTGTCGTAGTGGGCGATCTTGATCTCAGCCATGGTTTACTTCCCTCCCTTGGCGCGCTTGCCGAGAAGCTTCGCCGCAAGATCGCGATCAACCTTTGCGCGCGGGGCTTCGCCGGCGATCATGGCCTTGGACTGGCCGACCCAATCCTCAGCTTCGGCCTTGCCAGCCACGCCCAGCTTCTCGTGCAGAGCGTCGCGGTCTGACGCGCTCAACGCGACATAGGCGCTCAGCGTGCCGACGCCTGCGGCCTTCATTTCCTTGGCAGCCTTCGGGCCGATGCCGTCGACGAGCTGGATGTCGTCCACGAACTCGCCTTGGCCGAACGGGCCGTCTGCTTCAGCCGACGTCGCCGAACCGTCAAAGCGCGCATTGACGCCTTCGATCGCTTCGCGCGTCAGAACCAGCGTCTTGCGGCGCAGAACGTCATAGACGTTGAGGCCATCGACCGACAGCACATCCACATTCGGGATGTTGCGCGCGGCGCGGGCGAAGTTCTGGTCAAGCTCCGTGCCGCCGATGATCAGCGCGTTCTCGATCCCGAGAGCAGCAAACTTGGCGACCAGTTCCTTGGTCTTCGGTGCCGACAGAACGGCCTGGTCGAGCACGATCAGCGCGTCGCCCTTGACCTTGGACGAAAGAGCATGCGCGAGCGCGAGGCGGCGCACTTTCTTCGGCAGGTCGATGGCGTGGCTGCGCGGACGCGGGCCGTGTGCAACACCGCCGCCAACGAAGATCGGAGCGTTGCGAGCGCCGTGACGCGCGCCGCCCGTGCCCTTCTGGCGATACATTTTCTTGGTCGTGCGGCTGACTTCGCTGCGCGACTGGGTCTTGTGCGTGCCGGCCTGGCGGCGGGCGAGCTGGTAGCGGACCATGCGCTGCAGGATGTCGGCGCGGATTTCGTCAATGCCGAAAATGGCATCATCCAGCGTGACCTTGCCTGCGGCCTTGGCGTCCAGCGTCTTGACGGAGACTTCCATTATTCGCCGCCCTCTTCAGAGTGAACCATATCCGGCGCCACGGCTGAAACCGCCTCGCCCATCTTGCGGAACGCGCCCGGGACCGGCGCGGCGTCGGGACGCTTCACCTTCACCGCGTCGCGAACCTCAACCCAGCTGCCCTCGTGACCCGGAACGGCGCCGCGCACGAACAGGATGCCGCGCTCAGCGTCGGTCCGCACGATCTCGAGATTCTGGATCGTGACGCGCTCGACGCCATAATGGCCGGCCATCTTCTTGCCCTTGAACACCTTGCCGGGATCCTGGCGCTGACCGGTCGAGCCGTGCGAACGGTGCGACAGCGAGACGCCGTGGGTCGCGCGCAGGCCGCCGAAATTCCAGCGCTTCATGGCGCCGGTAAAGCCGCGACCGATGGTGATGCCGACAACGTCGACCTTCTGGCCCGGCACGAAATGATCCGCGCCGATCACGGCGCCGACTTCCGGGAGCATGTCTGCATCAACGCGGAATTCGACAATCTTTTCCTTCGGCGCAACCTCGGCCTTGGCGAACTGGCCGCGCTGAGCCTTGGGGACGCGCTTGGCCTTGCGGGAGCCGCCGCCGACAACGACCGCAGTGTAGCCGTCATTGCGCGTGACTTCGCCGCCCTTCTTGGTGATGACGGCGCGCTCTTCGTCGCGCTTGACGCCAACAACCTGAACCTCGTCGAGCGTCAGCACGGTCACCGGAACGTGCATGCCGGCCTCGTCGAACACGCGCGTCATGCCCATCTTGCGGGCAATCACGCCGGTGCGTTTTGCCTGAGCGGGCATTAGCGGCCTCCCTCAAGCTTGATTTCCACCGCAACGCCGGCCGACAGGTCGAGCTTCATCAGCGCGTCCACCGTCTGCGGGGTCGGATCGACAATGTCGAGCATCCGCTTGTGCGTGCGGATTTCAAACTGTTCACGCGATTTCTTGTCGACGTGTGGCGAGCGGTTCACGGTGAAGCGCTCAATACGCGTCGGCAGCGGAATGGGACCGCGCACTGTTGCGCCGGTGCGCTTGGCCGTAGACACGATCTCTTTGGCCGACACGTCGAGCGCGCGGTGATCAAATGCCTTCAGCCGAATCCGGATATTTTGTTTTTCCATCGATTCCGTCCGCAAGAAAGCGCGCAAAACCGTGCTCGGGATCAACAAATGACCCATACGCCCGGCAAGCGCGAAACCCTAGTTGTTCAATAACGAGAGGTAACGTTTGCGCAGATAACAATCAGTCAGCGCACGGCTTACCTATTCGCGAAGGTCGCTTTCCTAACCGGGGGATGCGCACTCGTCAACTGCCAAACGCGCAATTCTTGCAACGGCGTGACGATGAAGGCGCAGATCGGCTCGCAGCGAGACCCTGACGCCTTCACCATCCTCGCCACGGCTTTGCGCAGGCGGGCAAAGCGGGCGAAATCCCCCCCGGGGGAATTTACCGGAGCGCCGGATCAGCGGCTCGACACGATGCAGCGGTCCATCGACTTTGCGACAAGATCAGCGCCCTCATCGGTCGCCATGACCTTGAGGATTTCCAGCGCCCGCGCGCGCACTGCCGCGACCGCCGTCTGGCGATCCGGATGCTCGCCGACAGCGAGCGCAAGTCGCACATTGTTGGCATAAAGGCGGCGGGCCGAATTGGCCCGGTCGCTGCGCGGGGTTCCGGCGTCGCGCTCATCGGCGAGGACAACGCTGAAAATCGCCGCGCAATCGGTATTGCTCGGACTGGAGGGATTGGGCGGCAACTGCGCGAGCGCGCTGCCCGCGAGGCAGATGGCGGCAAGTCCGGTCGCAAGGCGCTTGATCGTCATGGCTTTTTCATCCCCTGAGTATTTTGCACCTTCCTTTTAACCCATTGCGAATGAACGCGCCACATCAGGCTGCTCTGTCATCCGCCCGGGCACTCCCCCGCCCCGTCCGGGTCGCAAGCCCTTCCACGCCCCTCCTGACCGCGCGGAGCGGGCACAGCGGCGGCCTTGCGGGACCACTCTCGCCGACCTCTCCATCGCCCCCACCTCCACCTCCGCCCCCCCCCCCTCCTTCCACCATGCCCGCAAAGCAAAAACCCCGGAGCGCCGGGCTCCGGGGTTTGCATTTGTCAGGTCGTGACCTGTCGCCTGGAGGGGGGCGGTGTCAGGCCCGCCTGTCATCAGTCGAGGATTTTCGACACCACGCCGGCGCCGACCGTGCGGCCGCCTTCGCGGATGGCGAAGCGCAGG
>JBGSUF010000312.1:0-15311 GCA_041736285.1 Hyphomonadaceae bacterium
CCGGCCTACGGCGCAGCAAAGCTCGCCCGCATCGGCCTGACCGGCGAAAGCGTGGAGGCCGTCTGCGCCCCGCCGCCCGCCCTCGCCGTGATCGAACCCCAAGCCGCGGACATGGAGATGCTGGCCGAAAAGCGCGAACGCTTTGGCCGTCTCTACCCGCAACTCAAATCCCTGTTCCCCGATGGAGCCAAGCCATGACCAGTCACGATTTCTTCGCAGGCATCGAGCCCATCCGCTATGAGGGGCCGGATAGCTCCAATCCGCTGGCTTACCGCTTCTACAACAAGGACCAGCTGGTCCTTGGCAAGCGGATGGAAGACCATCTGCGCCCGGCGGTCTGTTACTGGCACACCTTCTGCTGGGACGGTTTTGACGTGTTCGGAGAGGGCACTTTCCGCCGCCCCTGGCACACGCTGGAAGCCCATGCGCAAGCCGAGGCCAAGCTTGATGTCGCGTTTGACTTCATCACCCGGCTCGGCGTGCCCTACTTCACCTTCCACGACGAAGACGTGATGGCCCCGGCCGCCAACATGCGTGAATATGTCAGCCATTTCAGCCGCATCACCGACCAGATCGAAGCGAAGATGCAGCAGACCGGGCTGAAGCTGCTCTGGGGCACGGCCAAGCTGTTCGGCAACCGCCGCTATATGGCGGGCGGCGCAACCAATCGCGATCCGGAAGTGTTCGCCTGCGCCGCCGTCCAGGTCATGCACGCGATGAACGCAACCCACCGGCTGGGCGGCGAGAATTATGTCTTCTGGGGCGGCCGCGAAGGCTATGACACCCTGCTCAACACCCGCATCGGGCAGGAAAGCGACCAGCTCGCCCGCCTGCTGACGCTGGCCGTCGAGCACAAGCACAAGATCGGCTTCAAGGGCACGCTGCTGATCGAGCCCAAGCCGCATGAGCCGACCAAGCACCAGTATGACCGCGACACCGCGACGGTTTACGCCTTCCTGAAGCGCTACGGTCTCGAAAACGAAGTCAAGGTGAACATCGAGACCAACCACGCCACGCTGGCGGGCAATCCGATGGACCACGAGATCGCCACCGCCTTCGCCTATGGCATTATGGGCTCGATCGACGCCAATCAGGGCGACCCGCAAAACGGCTGGGACACCGACCAGTTCTGGAACGATCCGCTCGACATCGCGCGCAGCATGTATCAGTTCCTGAAGGGCGGCGGGTTCACGACCGGCGGCTTCAATTTCGATGCCAAGGTGCGCCGCCAGAGCATTGATGCCGCCGATCTGTTCTACGGCCATGTCGGCGGTCTGGACGCGCTGGCCCGGGGCTTGCTGGCCGCCGCCAGCCTGATCGAGGCCGGAACGATCGACGGTTTTGTCGCCGACCGCTATGCCGGATGGGAAGGCGATCTCGGTCGCTGGATCATGAGCCAGGGCTCGCTAGAGGACATCGCCGCCCACGCCCTGACGCATGATCTCGACCCGCAGCCTGTGTCCGGCCGTCAGGAATGGCTTGAAAACGAGGTCATTCGCCACATCCCGTGACGCGGCCCTGCGCAACCATTGCCCAAGCTTGAATTGACACCGCCCGCCAACACCCGCCTTAATTGAACCAGTGGTTTGATTTTGCGGGTGTTGGGGCCGGGAAGTGGTTTCATGATGAATGTGACGGGGCGCAAAGGTTCGCGGCGACAGGCTGCGACCATCAAGGAGGTGGCTGATCTGGCGGGCGTTTCGCAGATGACCGTCTCGCGCGTTCTCAATCGCAGCAGCGTTGTGCGCGAGGCCACGCGCGAAAAGGTCGAGAAGGCCATTCAGGAACTCAACTACAGGCCAAACCTGCTCGCCCGCGGGCTTGCAGGCGGCGGCGCCCTGTTCATCGGCCTGATCTACAACAATCCCAGCAACAGCTACATTTCCGAAGTCCTTGTCGGCGCGCTCAACAAATGCCGCGCCATGGGCCATTATCTCGTGCTCGAAGACTGCCGCGCCGACACCTCAACAGACAGCAGCCGCGATGTTGTCGAACGCATCGCTGCGGCCGGGCTTGACGGGGTCATCGTCATCCCCCCGCTGAGCGAGAGCGACGCGCTTCTTGATGGCCTCGCCGCCGAGCGCATACCCGTCGTTGTCATCGCCCCGCGCCTCGGCCGCGACGACTTCGCCAGCGTCTCGATTGACGACCATGCCGCCACCATCGCCATGATGCAGGTGCTGTTTGACGCCGGCCACACCGACATCGCCTTCATTCGCGGAGACGAGGGCCAGAGCGCCGCCCGCCGCCGTTATCGCGGCTATCTCAGCGCCCTCAAGGCTCGCGGCATTGCCGTTCGCGAGGACTGGATACGACCGGGTGACTTCAACTATCGCTCCGGCATGGCGGCGGCCCAGCAATTGCTGAAAACCTCCCCCATGCCGAGTGTCATCTTCGCCTGCAACGATGACATGGCCGCCGGGGCCGTCGCTGCCGTGCAGGCCGAGGGGCTGAAAGTGCCACTCAACATTTCCGTGGTCGGCTTTGACGATTCGGCCATCGCGTCGGGCATCTGGCCCGCCCTCACCACGGTGCGCCAGCCGATTGCGGAGATGGTCTCCAGCGCCGTCGAACTCCTGTCGCAGCTGATTTCGGAAGGTCCGGAAACAGAGCGCAGCCGAAGCATTGTGCTCGATGTCGAGATCATCCATCGCGAATCTCTGCGGCGCGCCCGCTGACGCGCCGCCTCGGCCGTGCCATCAATCCCGCGTCGTCATTCCTGGGCCATCATTCTTGTGAAAGGCCGACCGGCAACGACCCGACATCGACATTCGGCCCGAGATTCATGACGTAAAACTGCGCAATCTCGACGGTCTGCGCCACAGATGCCGCATTGAACGCAAGAGTCAGCTCGTTGGCATCATAATCCTCGGCCGCAATACCGCGCAGATACCACAGCTCCCAATCCTTGCCGGGCGTGATCGAGCCTTCCGCAAGCCCGGTATAGGGCGCTGCCGATTGCTGCAGCCGGACCTGCACAAGTCCGGTCTCGCTGTCCTTGGCCGCCTTCTCCGTCCGCACCCAGACCGCCACCAGAATCGCATCGCCGGAGCTTGCGCCCTTGTCCATCCGGGCAATCATCGACACATCCCACGGGTTCGGCTTGGCGCGCTTGATCTTCAGGCGCACGGCCTGCTGACCGACGACGTTGCGATCAGTGATGACGCGCCTGTCGAAATCCTCCCCGGCGACATACCAGTCCGGCACAATCGGATTGTTCATCAGCGTGCCGGGCAATTCCGCCTCGAGCATCGCCAGATAATCAGCCTCGCTCATTTCCTGCGCCGTGGCCGCGCCAAGACCGAGCAGGAGCGCAGCCAGCATCGACGTCAAATGTCTGAACTTGAACATGGTGTTACCTCGCCTGTCGCCGGGTGGGCCGGGGCGGTTTCATCCGACGCCATCAACCCCGAAACGCAGGGGGCATGAACGACGAAACTGACCGTGACTTTCCAGCACCAGCCGATCTTGTTTTTGATACCGCTAACATATTCTCACTCACAAGGTCTTGTAAAGCGGCAGATTGCAGGTCAAAACTGTCCGATAAATGCGTTTGCCCGTTGCTGTCCGGTGCGAACGACAAAGATAGGGAGGACGACATGACAAGCATCAGTCTGGACGGGCCGCAAGAGCGCGGTGATTTTGGTTTTGTGATCCTGATCAGTTGCGTTGCCACGATTGGCGGCTTTCTGTTCGGTTTCGACAGCGGTGTCATCAACGGCACGGTGGACGGCCTGAAGTTTGCCTTCAAGTCCGATAGCGTCGCGACGGGTTTCAACGTCGCTTCGATGCTGCTCGGCTGCGCGGTTGGCGCGGCGCTGGCTGGCACTTTGTCGGACACTTTCGGTCGGCGCACCATGATGATCGCGGCGGCGGTCTTCTTCATCGTCAGCGCCTGGGGCTCCGGCATTGCGGGCAGCTCGGGCGAGTTCATCATCTATCGCATCCTTGGCGGGCTTGCCGTTGGCGCCGCCTCCGTGATGGCGCCGGCCTATATCTCAGAGGTCGCCCCCGCCAGCGTCCGAGGACGCCTTGCCACCATCCAGCAGGTCGCCATCATTCTCGGCCTGTTCATCGCCTTCCTGTCGAACTACCTGATCGTTCAGTCGTCCGGCTCGGCGGTCAATGAATGGCTGATGGGTTTTGAGGCCTGGCGCTGGATGTTCTGGGTCGAGCTTTTCCCGGCCGTGATCTTCCTGGTTGCCCTTCTGTTCATTCCGGAAAGCCCGCGCTTCCTCGTGGCACGCGGCAAGCTGGAAAAGGCCGAGCGCGTGCTGTCGCGCGTGTCCGGCTCTGCGGCCGGCAAGGCCAAGGTCGGCGAAATCGAGCGCTCCCTCGCCGATGATCACAAGCCGCAGCTGCGCGACATCCTCGCCAAGAACACTGTGCTGAAGACGGTCGTCTGGGTCGGCATTGGCCTTGCTGTCTTCCAGCAACTGGTCGGCATCAACGTCATCTTCTATTACGGCGCGGTGCTCTGGCAGGCGGCAGGCTTCTCCGAGGGCGACGCCCTGATGCAGAACGTGCTGTCCGGCGGCCTCAGCGTTGCCGCCGTGATCCTCGGCCTGCTGCTGATTGACCGCATCGGCCGCAAGCCCCTGCTGCTGATCGGTTCGCTCGGCATGGCGGTCACGCTCGGTCTGATCTCCTATGCGTTCTCGACCGGCACGCCATATTTTGCGGGCGACCTGATCGAGGCCGGCACGGTTCTGGCCAACGGCACGGTCTATAACGAGGCCACCACGCTCGGCGGCAACATTGTCGATTTGACCCCCGGAATGGGCCAGCTCGCACTCATCGCCGCCCTCGCTTATGTGATGTTCTTCAACTTCTCATGGGGCCCGGTGATGTGGGTCATGCTCGGCGAGATGTTCCCCAACCAGTTGCGCGGGTCGGGTCTCGCCGTGGCGGGCTTCTTCCAGTGGGTCGCCAACTTTGTCATCACCCTGACCTTCCCGATCATGTTGAGCATGAAGTCGATTGGTCTTGTCGGTGCCTATGGCTTCTACTGTATTGGCGCCATCGCCTCACTCCTGTTCGTGATCTGGGCCGTCTATGAGACCAAGGGCCGGGAACTCGAAGACATGACAGCCGGCTGAGCGCCGCCTCACGCCTGAAGCCTTGACGCGGCCGCCAGTTTCTCGCTGGCGGCCGCTCTCATGTTCGGCGCTTGGCCCCCGCACTGGTCCCATATCTCGCCCCGCATCTGGCCGGGCATCTGGCCCCGCCCACCGCAAGTCCGCTTCAAGATTGACCCGGTTCGGGCCCTGTGTTCAAACTGCGATAGCGCTAACATAAAAGCACCAAGGGAGGGTCCGATGCGCCCGAGAAATTCACGAACACCACTTTCATTCCGCTTTGGGGCGCAGGTCAGCGCCGCCGCCCTGATGGCCCTCGCCGCGGCCTGCGCCTCGGTTGCACCGGGTGCGCCCGGCATGGTCTCCACCGCCATCGCGCAGGAGCAGATGCCGCTCTACAAGGATGCCAGCCAGCCCGTCGATGCGCGCGTCGAGGACCTGCTGTCGCGCATGACGCTGGAGGAGAAAATCGTCCAGATCACCACGCTCTGGACCGAGAAGGCGACCGTTCTCGACGCCGACACACGCTTCGATCCGCGCCGCGCCTCCGAGCTCTTCCCCAACGGTATCGGCCATTTTGCCCGCCCGAATGACCGCACGGGCGGCGGCAATCCGCTGCTGGTGCCCTTCCGCGGCCCGCGCGAAACGGTCGAACTGACCAATGCCATCCAGAAATGGGCGATTGAAGAGACCCGCCTCGGCATCCCCGTCCTGTTCCACGAAGAAGGGCTGCATGGCTATGCCGCGCCGGGGGCCACCGCCTTCCCGCAGGCCATTGCGCTCGCCTCGACCTGGGATCCGGACCTGATCGAGCGTGTCTATTCCGTCGTGGCGCGGGAAATCCGCGCCCGCGGCGCACATCTCGTGCTGTCGCCGGTCGTTGATGTTGCGCGCGATCCGCGCTGGGGCCGGTTCGAGGAGACCTATGGCGAGGACCCCTATCTGGTGTCGGAAATGGGCGTCGCGGCTGTCATCGGCTTTCAGGGCGAGACCCTTCCGCTCGGCGAGGGCAAGGTGTTCGCCACGCTCAAGCACATGACCGGCCACGGCCAGCCCGAAAGCGGCACCAATGTCGGCCCCGCCGCCCTCTCGGAAAGGCTGCTGCGGGAGATCTTCTTCCCCCCCTTCGAGCAGATCGTGAACCGCACGCAAGTGCGCGCCGTCATGGCCTCCTACAACGAGATTGACGGTGTCCCGTCCCATGCCAACAACTGGCTGCTGAACGGCGTCCTGCGCGGCGAATGGGGTTTTGAGGGCGCGGTGGTGAGCGACTATTGGGGCATTGACGACCTTGTCCGCCTGCACGGCGTTGCGCCGGACCTGCAGTCGGCGGCCGTTCGCGCGCTCAAGGCCGGTGTCGACTTCGACCTTCCGGATGGTGAGGGCTACAGCACCCTGCCGGACGCACTCGCGGCCGGTCTCATCACCGAGGCTGACATCGACCAGGCCGTCCGCCGCATGCTGACCATGAAATTCGAGGCCGGCCTGTTTGAAAATCCCTATGCCGACGCGGGCTACGCCGAACAGATCACCGACAATGCTGAGGCCCGCGCGCTCGCGCTCGAAGCCGCCCGCAAGTCCATCATCCTGCTGAAGAATGACGGCGTTCTCCCCCTCGACAAGAGCCAGCTCGACCAGATAGCCGTGATCGGCCCGAATGCCGACGCCATCCGGCTTGGCGGCTATTCCGACGTGCCCAACCGTGTCGTGACCATGCTGGACGGCATCCGCGCCGAAGTCGGCAGCGACGCGCGCACCATCTATCATGTCGGCGTCGAACTCACCGAACAGGGCGACTGGTGGACAGACGAGATCATCCTCGCCGACCGCGACGAGAACCTCGCCCGCATCGAAGTTGCCCGCCGCGCCGTTGCGGACGCCGATGTCATCCTGTTGTTCATCGGCGGATCGGAGGCCACCAGCCGCGAGGCCTATGCCGCAAACCATCTCGGCGACCGCACCTCGATCGACCTTGTCGGCGAGCAGCTCGAACTGGCCCGCGCCATGTTCGAGACCGGCAAGCCCGTCATCGTGGTGCTGCTCAATGGCCGCCCGCTCGGCATTGAGGAGGTCACCGACAAGGCCAGCGCCGTCATCGAAGGCTGGTATCTGGGCCAGGAAGGCGGCACAGCCATGGCCGATGTCCTGTTCGGCAAGGTCAATCCCGGTGGCAAGCTGCCGGTGACCATTCCGCGCAATGTCGGCCAGCTGCCGCTGGTCTATAACCACAAGCCGAGCGCGCTGCGCGGATATCTGTTCGACACCACCGAGCCGCTTTTCCCCTTCGGTTATGGTCTGAGCTACACCAGCTTCAGCCTGTCGGAGCCGCGTCTTTCTGCCGCCAGCACCACGGCCGACGGCACGGTCATCGTGTCGGTTGACGTGACCAACACGGGCGAACGCGAGGGCGACGAGGTTGTGCAGCTCTATCTGCGCGACAAGATCAGCGCCGTCACCCGGCCGGTCAAGGAATTGCGCGGCTTCCAGCGGGTCACCCTTGCTGCCGGACAGTCACAGACCGTCACCTTCGAGCTTGGCCGCGAGGACTTCCAGTATTTCGGTCCCGACATGACGCGGATCGTGGAGCCGGGCGAGTTCGACATCATGGTCGGCCCCAATTCGGTGGACCTGAAATCGGTGACGCTGACCGTCGAATAGGTCGCGGGGCACGCAAACAGCAAAGGCCCTGCCCACCTCGGGCGGGGCCTTTTTTTCAGGTGCTGAAGGCGCTCAATGTGATGCTGGCGGACAGCGTCATGCCCGGCATCAGCGTGCACAGGCCGGTCACCGCCGGATCGAGCGGGCTGTTGTGGGCGTCCGGCACATGGGTGGCCGGCTCGACACAGAAATACCCCTCGCCGCGCGGCGTGAAGACGATCAGGTGATCGAATGGCGACGTCGCCGCCAGCTCCAGCCGCAGCCGCCGCTCCGGCCAGCTCAGGCTTGCCGACGCGGCCGGCGCGATGAAGGGCGTGTCAAGGTCGATATCCTGCACCCGCCGCGCACCGGTCAGCCGTTCAGTGGCCTCCAGTTCTCGCGGGGCACCAGGAAAGCCTGCATCGCCCACGCTCCAGCCCTTTGCGATATTTGTCCCGATCCGCGCGCCATCCGCCGGAAAGTAGGGATGCCAGCCAAGCCCGGCCGGCATCGGCACGGCCTCAAGATTTGTCACCGACATGCGCAACTGCAGGCCGTTCGCGGTCAGCTGAAAGATTTGTTCGGCGCGAAACGCCCACGGCCAGTTTCCAGCGGCAGAGTCCAGCGACAAGACCGCCATCCCGCGCTCCTGCCACGACACCTGCCAGCCACTGGTCCAGCCATGTCCGTGGATCGCGTTTGGCTCGGCCCCGAAATTCGGCGACAACGAAACATCGCGTCCGCGCCAGCCAAACCGGCCATCCCGGATGCGTCCGGAGAACGGCACCATCGGAAACGCGCCCATGTCCAGCGCGGTCAGCTTTCCGCTGTCGCGCAACGGCGCCGGGCGCAAAAGGTCAATGCCGCGCCAGCGAAACGCCGCAACACTCCCGCCAATCTCGGGCAGGAGTTCAAGCTCCATGTCCCGGTTTTCCAGCGCGAGCTTTTCACCCAGAGTGCGAACTTCAATCATGGACATTCGATAGCCAATCCTCTACCTGCTGGTAGCGCTAACACCAATAACGCTGCAACGTCGAGGCTGCAATGATTTTTCAAGGCATTTCCCTCAAGGATATGGCAAACGCCGTGCGTGCGCTATCGATGGACGCCGTTGAGGCCGCAGCCTCCGGCCATCTTGGCATGCCGCTGGGCATGGCCGATGTCGCCGCGGTGTTGTTCACCCGCCATCTGAAATACGCGCCGTCTGCGCCGCACTGGGCTGATCGTGACCGTTTCGTCCTGTCGGCCGGGCATGGCTCGATGCTGCTCTACGCCCTTTTGAACCTCACCGGCTATGCCAGCGTCAGCCGCGACGAGATCCGCCATTTCCGCCAGCTTGGCCACGCCACCCCCGGCCACCCGGAAAACTTCGTCACCGTCGGCGTCGAGACCACCACCGGCCCGCTCGGACAGGGGATCGCCACCGCCGTCGGCATGGCGATTGCCGAGCGCCACCTGAATGCCCGCTTCGGCGACGCGCTGGTGGACCACCACACATGGGTGCTGGCGGGTGATGGCTGCCTGATGGAGGGCATCAGCCAGGAGGCGATCGCCCTTGCCGGACACATGAGGCTGAATCGTCTCATCGTCCTGTTCGACGACAACCACGTCACCATCGACGGCTCCACTGCCATGGCCGACAGCACCGACCAGCCGATGCGGTTCGAGGCATCGGGCTGGGCCACGCGCCGCGTCGATGGCCATGATGTCGAGGCAGTCGATGCCGCCCTGACCTGGGCCAAAGAGCAGGACCGCCCCGTGCTCATCGCCTGCCGCACCACCATCGGCTTCGGCGCGCCCACACTGGCTGGCACCGGCAAGGCCCATGGCGGGCCTTATGGTGCTGCCGAATGCGCCGGAATACGCCGCAATCTCGGCTGGGACCACCAGCCGTTCGAAATCCCCGCCGACATCGAAGCGGCCTGGCATGCCGCCGGTGCGCGCAGCCTTGACGCCCTCGCCGCCTGGTCGGCCCGGCTTGAAGACAGCCCCCACAGAGCGGCCTTCGACACCGCCATGAAAGGCCAGTTGCCACCCGAGCTGCCGCAAATCATCCGGCATGTGAAACGCGACATCATGGCCTCCGGCAAGGATGACGCCACCCGCAAATGGTCCGGCCATGTGCTCGAAACCCTGACCGGCGCGATCCCGGAAATGGTTGGCGGCTCGGCCGATCTGACCGGCTCCAACAACACCATTACAAGCCACACAGCGGCCATGACCCCGCAGGACTGGTCCGGCCGCTACATTCATTACGGTGTGCGCGAACATGGCATGGCCGCCGCGATGAACGGTCTGGCCCGGCATGGCGGCATCATCCCCTATTCCGGCACGTTTCTGGTGTTTTCGGACTATTCGCGCGCGGCCATCCGCCTTGGCGCGCTGATGGGCGAACGTGTCATCCACGTCATGACGCACGACTCCATCGGCCTTGGCGAGGATGGACCGACCCACCAGCCGGTCGAGCATGTCGCCGCGCTCCGGGCGATGCCGAACCTCTTCGTCTTCCGCCCCGCTGACGGGGTGGAGACCGCCGAATGCTGGCATCTCGCCCTGACGCTGGAGAACGGATCGAGCGTGCTCGCGCTGACCCGCCAGACCGTTCGCTCGGTCCGCCGCGCGCCGGACGATGAAAATCTCTGCGCCCGGGGCGCCTACATCCTTCGTGACGCCGCTGACCCGCAAGTCATCCTGATGGCCTCCGGGTCCGAGGTCGGCCTGGCGGTCGCCGCGCAGGAACGGCTTTGCGCCGAGGGTGTGCGCGTGCGCGTCGTCTCCGTCCCCTGCATGGAATTGTTCGAGGCCCAGACCGCCGCCTATCAGGACAGCGTTCTGCTCGCAGACACGCCGAAAATCGCCATCGAGGCCGGCGTGCGCTTTGGCTGGGACCGCCTGATCGGGCGCGCCGGGCAATTCATCGGCATGACGGGCTTTGGCGCATCAGCCCCCGCGCCGGAGCTTTACCGCCATTTCGGCATCACCGAAGAAGCCATCATCACCGCCGCCCATTCCATCCTGAACGCCTGAGAACCCGAACGCCTTGAAACAAGGGCACAGGCCAACCACCCTCCGCCGCCCGACAGGCCACATCCACCGAAACCGTACGCGGCCCACCACCACCGCACACGATCTGCCGCCATGCACCCAATGTAAAAAATTCTTTACACACCGCCATTCCTCCCGTATGTAAAAGATATCTTACATTTCTGCCTGCCGGTGCGGGCTGGAGGGGACATATGAGCTTTCGGGAAAAGATGACCTGGGTAATGACTGTGGCGACGCTGGCGGCGTCATGGGTTTATTTTGTGCCGATGATCGAGGTCGTCGGGCAGGCGGGCTTCATCGCGCCCGCCTCGGCCGCTCTGGGGCTGGGCGCGGTCATCATTCTGGTGATGATCGCGGTTGCTGGTATCATCATCTCGGCGCTGTCGAATGTGCGTGAAGCCGATGCGCCGCTGGACGAGCGCGAGCGCAAGATCGCGCAGCAGGGCGAGGCGGTCGGCGCTTTCGTTCTGGGCGGCGGGGTGATGGGCCTCATCGTCGCGGCGCACATGCTGGCCCTGGCTGACTGGCTGGTGCCTGCGTTGGTCGCCGCCCTTGTGGCCAGCCAGCTCGCTACATTTGCCGTCCAGCTTTTCCTGTACCGCAGAGCCTGATGGCACGGATCCTTCCCTTCACCAATCGCGTCCGGGAGTTGCGTGAATGCCTCGGCCTGACGCAGGCCGACCTCGCTGCGCGGATCAGCATGACCCGCCAGACGGTCATCGCCATCGAACAGGGCCGCTACTCCCCCTCGCTCGAAGCGGCCTTCCGCATCGCCCTCGCCCTGGACCGCCCGGTCGCCGATGTCTTTGTCTGGACCGCCGACGGGGATGACGAGGTCGGCAAGATCGCCTGAAGCCAGCCAGGATCGCCTGGAGCCAGAATGGCGTCATTCCGGCTTCGGGATTTCCGGCTTTGAGATTTCTGGCTTTGAGATTTCTGGCTTTGACATTTCGGGCTTTGACATTTCTGGCTTTGACATTTTCGGTGGGCGAGGGCTCCCTTTCGCCCGCCGCTCGCTCTGCTCCCCCTTCACCCCCCCTCAACCACCCCTCTCCCCCTCCCCACCTCCTCCAACCAGACCGATCCGGCACCAATGCACCTGCGATGGCTTCCCAACGCGCTCACCCTCGCCCGCATGACGGGTGGCCTTGCCGTGCCCGTTTTTCTGGCGCTCGGGAGGGCGGATACGGCCACCATCGTCTTCATCCTTGCCGCCGTCACTGACGCCCTCGACGGCCTCGCAGCCCGCCATCTCGGCGCCGCCAGCCCGCTCGGCGCGGCGCTGGACCTCTGGGCGGACAAGCTGCTTGTCGCCGGCACACTGATCGGTTTTGCATTGATTCCGGGCCTTTTTTCCGTCGCCGCATTGGGGCTGGTCTGTCTCACCTCGCGTGATCTTGCGGTGATGGCCCTGCGCGCCGGGCGGCCCGGCCTGTCCATCCCGGCATCGCGGCTCGCCAAGGCCAAGACCGCCATCGTCATGGTCGCCCTTGCCGCCCTGCTCGCGGGCCTGGCCTGGCCCCTGCCCGCCCTCGCCGCATCGCTGGCCCTCGCCGCCCTCGCCCTCGGCTGCGCGCTGTCTCTGCAGACCGGATGGCAGTATTTCGCTGCAGCCCGCAAACCCGGCTGACCTGTAGCAAATCCTCCAGAACGCAAAACAGCCGCCCCTGCGAGGGGGCAGCTGTTCCGTGCCGGACGCAGCGCCATGAAGGGGAGGGACTGGCGCTGTTCCGGACGACTCTACGCGTTCAGCGACTGGAAAGGGGGGAAACCGTCGCTGAAAGTGAACATACACCAGCCAGCCTTGCCCGAAGATTAACGTCGCTGCCCCGGAAACAACACGATCTCACCCCGCCCTGCCATTTTTCCTCCCTTTCCCCGCCCCGGCCATGGGTCATGCAGGTCAGATGCAAGCACATCGCACCTTCGCCTCACGGCCCAGAAAAATATCGTGGCCCGCACTGCTGGCGTTATTCTTCGCCTTCATGTGTCTGCCGTCCATTCTCGCGGCGACCGGCGAAGTGCCGACATCGACGCGCGCCGAAGCCGCCATCGCCCGCAATCTGGAGCCGCTTTCGACAGCGCTCGCCGCGCAAGGCCTTGCACCGGGGGCGCCGGTCTACATCGTCATCACCAAGCTTCCCTCGACGCTCACGCTGTATCTGGAAGGCGGTGACGGGCGCTATGTCGCAGCGCGCAGCTATCCAGTCTGCGCATGGTCTGGCGGCCTCGGCCCGAAATACAAGGAGGGCGATGGCAAGTCTCCCGAAGGCTTCTACACCGTCACCGCCGCGCAGATGAACCCGGCCTCGGCCTACCATTTGTCCTTCAATCTCGGCTTTCCCAATGCGCGTGACCGGGCCGACGGGCGGACCGGCAGCTTCCTGATGGTGCATGGCAAATGCGTCTCCATCGGTTGCTACGCCATGACAGACGCCGCCATCGAGGAAATCTGGACGCTGATGGACGCTGCATTCCGCGCCGGTCAGGCGGACATTCCGGTCCACATCTATCCCTTTCCCATGCCCGGCGGCGACATTCCGGCCGCGGCCGCCCACCATCCGGACGTGGACTTCTGGCGTGAACTGGCGCCCGGCTGGGCCGCCTTCGAGGACACGTCGAAACCGCCGGAGGTTTCAGTGTCCGGCGGGCGCTACCTTGTCACCGCGTCAGGCAGCTATTCCGGCACCCAGTAGGCGTCACGCTGGCGCTGGCCCTGCCACTCGGCAACCCGCGCCGCCGTTCCGGATGTCACCCCTTGCGGCAGCGCGTCCGGCGCAAACCAGCCTGTCTCGGCAATCTCGCTCGCCCGCGCCCGGCCGGTGATAGCAAAAGCGGTCACCAGATAGACGATCACATGATCGTTGCGAAACAGGTGATGGTTTGAATAGATGCCGAACACGACCGGCGCCGCCGTCATCTCCAGCCCCGCCTCCTCGGCCAGTTCCCCGGCGAGCGCAGCCTCGGCCGTCTCCCCCCGCTCGATGCCGCCGCCCGGAAAATGCCAGCCCGGCGTGTAGGTGTGGCGCACCAGAAGCAGGCGGCCTTCCCCGTCCGTCACCATCGCCCGCACGCCCAGCGTCATCGGACGTTTCAGCCGGAACCATGCGTGAAACATCCGCGTGCGCAGGCCCGCCCGGCGGACCTTGCGCGGCGGAAGCTTGTGGCTCCGGCTCACCATGACATCGCGGTAAGGTCTCGCCAAACGCGGGAGAGCGCGCTATGCAAAAAGTCAGTTTCAACAGTTTTTGCCTGGGAAGTCTCGCTCATGTTCGCTTTCGTCGCCATCGGTGTCACGGTCGGTCTGTTCGCGCTCTTGAACCTCATTGAGTTCCGCCGAATCGACTGATGCCAATCATGCTCCGGCCATCGCCGGAGTGAAAGGCCAGGCGGTGCATCTCGCACCCTGGCTTTCGCACGGCAGGAAGCCCCGGCCGGGCGGACCGCGGCCTGCGCCGCCCCGACACGCACCAGCAACATCGAGGTCACCATGCCGGATCCAATGTATTTCGTGGCGATTGTCGGCGGGCTTGTCCTGCTGGCGCTGACCGGTGATGCGCTCGTCAATGGCGCGGTGTCCATCGGCCGACGCCTTGGCGTGTCTCCGCTTCTGGCCGGCATCGTGATTGTCGGTTTCGGCACCTCGCTGCCCGAGATGATCGTGGCCGTGAACGCCGCGCTCGCCGGGAAATCAGGGCTGGCCTTCGGCAACATCGTCGGTTCGAATGTCGCAAACCTTTGGCTTGTGCTCGGCCTGCCGGCCCTGATTGCGCCGGTCCTGTTGCAGGGTTTCGGTCTGCGCAGGGTGCTGGCCTTTGTCGCCGTCGCCACGGCGGCATGGATGCTCATCGGCGCGTTCCACGTCTTTGACCCGTGGGTTGGCTTTGCCTTTCTGGTCTTCCTTCTGGGCTATCTCGTTTTCGCCGTGCAGAGCACGCAACGCGAAATTCGTTCTGGCCGCAGTCTCGACGAGATCGTCGACCTTCCCGATTCCCTGCCCTTGCTGCGCGCCGTCATCTTCGTGACCATCGGCATTGTAGGTCTGCCCATCGGCGCGACCCTGCTTGTCGATGGCGCGGTCGGGATTGCGACCTTCTACAACGTTTCCGACCGGCTGATCGGGCTGACCCTTATCGCCGTCGGCACGTCCCTGCCGGAGATCGCTGCCGGGGTCGCCGCCGCGCTTCGAAAGCAGGGCGCCGTGGTGATCGGCAATGTGATGGGATCGAACCTGTTCAACATCCTTGTCGCAGGCGGCATCGTCTCGCTTTTCGGACCGTTCAGCCTGTCCTCGGGCTTTCTCGACTATGATCACTGGTTCATGGCCGCGTCGCTTCTCGTCATCGGCGTCGGCATACTTTTGCGCGCGCGCATCGGCGTCCTCGGCGGCCTGCTCCTGATCCTGCTCTACGCGCTCTATGTCGGCGGCCTCGTCAACAACTGGAACATCTCCGCGCTGGTCGGCTTGTCTGCCAGCCCTGCGCCGCTGTGACACCTGCCGCAGACATTGCGCCGCGCGCTCTCGTGACCGGTGCCGGGGCACGCCTCGGC
>JBGSUF010000343.1:0-3049 GCA_041736285.1 Hyphomonadaceae bacterium
GCGCCGCGCACAGCGACTGCGCCTCCGAGAGCGCGCTTTCAATATTGGCCGGCGCGCAGGCCGTATGCGTCGTGTTCATCGTCATCTTCTGCCAGCCTTTGCCGCCATGTGGAAGCCCGCCCTGCGACAGCCGGCCGCGCGGTGGGTTGACGCGCGACCGTGTGCACACTCGTCTGGCGTGCATCATCGGCGCAGGAACGGTCATCACTCCAATGTCTCAGGGAGATTACGATGACTGGAATGAAGTTCGCCGCCCTCGCCGCAGCCGTGATGATCGGTCTGCCCGCACTCGCTCAGGGCGCGGCCGCCTGGACCCCGACCGACAGCCCGTGGATGCTGCGCGGCCGCGTCATCGCCGTCCTGCCGGATGAAAGTGGCAGTCTCTCGGCGGGCGGCGCAGCCCTTCCGGGCGATGTCGATATTGCCGACCAGTATGTCCCCGAACTCGACATCACCTATTTCCTCAACGAAAACTTCGCTCTAGAACTCATCCTTGCGACCACGCCGCATGATGTCGGGGCGATCGGCGTTGCCGTTCCGGGCGTCTTCGGCCCCGCCAATGTCGACCTTGGCGATGTCTGGCTCCTGCCGCCGACATTGACGCTGCAATATCACTTCACCCGGTTCGGCAAGGTGAAGCCCTATGTCGGTGCGGGGCTGAACTACACCTTGTTCTACAACGAAGACGAAGGCCCGGTCGCCGATGGTATCAGCTATGACGCCAGTTTCGGCGGCGCCATTCAGGCCGGGTTCGACTATGATTTCGACGGCGTGCCCGGCGGCTGGTCGGCCAACCTCGATGTGAAGAAGATCTGGATCAACACCGACGTCACCGTCGACTTGTCGACGGCGCTCGGCCCGGTCCTCGGCGCAACCGACGTCAAGGTAAATGCAGACGTGGACATCAATCCGCTCGTCGTCGGTGTCGGCCTCGGCTACAAGTTCTGAACCACCAGATACAGGAGCCTGTCGTCACTGCGGCAGAAAGCCAGAGTGACGACGACAGCGGGGCGGGCGCAGCAATGTGCCCGCTTCTTTCGTCTGCCCACAAACCACCGCCTCCCGCAGCACAGGCGGGGAACGAGTCCTTAAGTCTTCGTTAACGACAGCGAAGAAATTAAAACGAAAAAAGAACAAAAAGGGCTTGCATGAGAACGTTCGGTGCGTATAAATCCTTTTGAACAGAGGGAGAACACCATGCGCGCTGTCACATTTTGCGGTCTTTCCGGCAAGGGCTATACGTTCAATGGCGTCGAGGCCGATGACAAATGGGCGCGCACGGGCGGCATCGCCATCTTCGCCGCCAATTCCGGTTATGGCCGCCGCGTCATCCGCATTGTCGAGATTTCAGGCCGCGTCCATGACATGCGCCCCTTCGTCGCCCTTGCCGAGGCTGAGCGTTACGGCGCCCAGCACGTCTTCATCCGCACCGACGAGAACGCCGCTTCGCGCCGCGCCGTGATGGCCGACCTCGAAGCCGGGCTCAGCCCGGTCTGCAACGCTGTTTCAAGGGACGTGGCCGCGAACGCCCATTTCGCGTCCGCCAGCCCGGCCATGTCCGCACTGCCCGTGGCGGCCTGACCGGCAAGACAACCCCGGCGCCGGAAGGTTTGGACCGCGCCTGCCTTCCGGCTCCGGGGTGTCATCATGGCTTCAGATGAAGAGCTTAGACACGCTCTCATTGTTGGCAATCCGGCGGATCGCTTCGCCAAGCAGTTCCGACAGCGACAGCACCCGCACCTTTGACGAGGCCAGCGCGACCTCCGATGGGCGGATGGTGTCGCAGATCACCATTTCATCAAGCGTCGAGCTTTCGATCCGCTCGACCGCATTGCCGGAAAGAATACCGTGCGTGACGTAGGCCGACACGCCGGATGCGCCTTCCATGATCAGCCGCTCGGCGGCGTTGACGAGCGTTCCGCCCGAATCGGCCATGTCGTCGACCAGCACGCAGTGGCGTCCGGCGACATCGCCGACAATGTTCATCACCTCGCTCACGCCCGCTTTCGGGCGGCGCTTGTCGACGATGGCGATGTCTGTCTCCAGCCGCTCGGCCAGCGCGCGGGCGCGTACAACCCCGCCAATGTCGGGCGAAACGATCATCAGGTCGCGCCCGCGATAGCGCGCCCTTATGTCCCGCGCGATCACCGGCGCGGCCACAAGATTGTCGGTCGGCACATCGAAAAAGCCCTGAATCTGCCCGGCATGCAGGTCGACCGTCACCACCCGGTGCGCCCCGGCCGCCGAAATCAGGTTTGCCACGAGCTTGGCCGAGATCGGCGTGCGCCCGCCGGTCTTCCGGTCCTGCCGCGCATAGCCGAAATACGGCACGACCGCGGTGATCCGGTCACAGGAGGCCCGCGACAGCGCGTCCAGCATGATGAGAAGTTCCATCAGATGGTCATTGGCGGGCGCCGACGTTGACTGGATCACGAACACGTCCTCGCCGCGCACGTTTTCATTCACCTGGGCGAAGATTTCAGCGTCCGCGAAGCGCTTGATCGTGACATCCGTGAGCGGCATGTCGAGATATTGCGCGATGGCTTTGGCCAGGGGTTCGTTTGCATTTCCGGTGATGAGCTTCATGGGGCGCATGTCCTGCATGTTTCCGGCCTTGGGGTTCGTGGGGCGGGCGCTCCCGGCCATCCGTGACGCTTCTGTAACAAGCCGCGCGGGGCTGACAACCGGCCGCCGTCAATCATTTTCAAGTTCGCACGATCACTGCGGCATTTCGGCCATAGTCTGCCTCGCCAAGGTGGGTTCCCCGCCGATGCGAATGCCAGCCGGCCGGGTCCGCATATGTGTCCTGCGCCAGCACCTCCGCCTGCCCGATTCCCGCTCGCGCCAGCCGCCCCGCGACATAGGCTTTCAGGTCGAAATGCGGCCGCTCCCCGAACGCCTGCGAAAAACACCCGTCCGCCCAATCCGACACCGCCAGCACATCGCGCCGGAAGTCCTCGCCGACCTGGTAGCTTTCCAGCGCGATGCACGGCCCGATTGCCGCCCGGATCGCGCCGCGCTCCGCGCCGATCGCCTCCATCGCCGCCAG
>JBGSUF010000351.1:0-3091 GCA_041736285.1 Hyphomonadaceae bacterium
GGCCGATCAGCGTGTCCCGCCGGGCGATGCGGCTGATGGTGTCGTCGATGGTCTGGCGGACGGCGATGCCGGGACCGCGCCGGAGCTGCCGCAACTGGCCCTGGACTATTCAGACGTGCCGCCAGCCGAGATTCCCGACGACGCCATCATCGACGGTCAGCGCGTGTTCAACCGCGTGGATCCTGAAACCGGCGAACGCTTCCAGTCGCGCACCGACCTGTTGACGGGTGAGACGGTGGAATACCGCATCGACCTGGAGACGGGCCAGCTCGTAATGCCTGAGCCGGTCGCCGCCGTGATGGTGCCGCGCGAGAGTTATCGCAGCCAGCCGGCCGCACGCCTGCGCACGCTCGACAAGATCACCGGACGCTTCGCCGACATGGACGTGCAGGTCGGAGAGCCGAGCGTGTTCGGCTCGCTCGAAGTGACGATGATGGCCTGCTATGACACGCCGCCGGAACTGCCCCCGGAAGCAGCGGCTTTCCTGCAGATCCATTCGATCAATCCGCTGACACCTGAATCCATGCCCGCCGATGTTGCCGCGCGGCTGGAAGGGATGGATGCGGATTCGCCGGCCGTGCGGCGCCCGCTGATCTATTCCGGGTGGATGTATGCGTCCTCGCCGGGCCTGATGGCGCTGGAGCACCCGGTCTATGACGTCTGGGTGATGAACTGCAAGGCGTCCTGACCGGTCGTCTCCGGCGGCAGGACGTGGAAATCGGCTGAAACGGCAAGGGCCTTCTGAAGGCGCTTCAGGAAGTCATTGCGCTCGATCTCGACAATGCCGAACTGCATCAGGTGGGCGTTGACGAACTGTGTGTCGAGCAGGCGATAACCGCCCGCAATCAACCGCGCGACGAGGTGGACGAGCGCAATCTTTGACGCGTCCGTGGCGCGCGAGAACATGCTCTCCCCGAAAAATGCGCCGCCGATCGAGACGCCGTAAAGCCCGCCAACGAGATTGTCTCCTTCCCAACATTCGACGCTGTGGGCGTTCCCGCGCTGGTGGAGGGCGGTGTAGAGATTGTGGATGGCGGGGTTGATCCACGTGTTCTCCCGGCCGGGCTGGGACTCTGCGCAGCCGAGCACGACGCCGGAAAAATCACGATCAATGGTGACGGTGTAGGGATGCTGGCGGACGGTGCGGCGCAGTCTGCGGGAGAGGTGGAAATCGTCTAGCGGAATGATGCCGCGCAGGTCCGGGTCGATGACGAAGAGGTTTGGATCGTCGGCGCTGTCGGCCATCGGAAACATGCCGTGGCGGTAGAGCCTCAGCAGGGTTTCCGGGTCAAGATGTTTGCCAAAGCGGGCAATGGCCATGGCGGCGTCAAACTCCTCGCGGTCATCCGCCTCTGGAGTGAGCGCGGGAGTGCTGGTTGTGACGCCATGGGCCGGAAGGTCAAGGGGGCAGGTGAGCCGACCCCGCCCCGCCCGGCCCGCCTCGTCGGGGCCCGGTCAGGTCTCGGTCTCGGCGGCCAGAAACTTTTCAAGCCAGTGGATGTTGTAGTCGCCATTGGCCACGTCGATGTTGTCCACGAGGCGCCTGTGCAGGGGCAGGGTGGTGTGGATGCCGTCGATCACCGTCTCCTCAATCGAACGGCGAAGACGCATCAGGCACTCATTGCGGGTGCGGCCAAAGACGATCAGCTTGCCGATCAGGCTGTCGTAATTGGGGGGGATGCGATAGCCGGTATAGATCGCAGAATCGAGGCGCACGCCGGGGCCGCCGGGCGCGTGGAAGCCCGTGATCACGCCGGGCGAGGGGGCAAAGGTCTCCGGGTGCTCGGCATTGATGCGGCACTCGATGGCATGGCCGGTGAAGGCGACATCAGCCTGGGTGAAGGGCAGCTTGCCGCCCTGCGCAATCCGGATCTGCTCGCGGACCAGATCGACGCGGGTGATCATCTCGGTGACGGGATGCTCGACCTGCAGCCGGGTGTTCATCTCGATGAAGTAGAACTCGCCATCCTCATAAAGAAATTCGATCGTGCCGACGCCGAGATAGCCGATCTTGCGGACGGCATCGACGACGGTCTGGCCGATCCTCTCGCGCTGGGCCTGATTGAGGGCGGGGGAGGGGGCCTCCTCGAACACCTTCTGGTGGCGGCGCTGGAGCGAGCAGTCGCGCTCCCACAGGTGGACGACATTGCCGTGACTGTCTGCAATGACCTGCACTTCGATATGGCGGGGCCGGGAGAGGTATTTCTCGATATAGACGGCGTCGTCGCCGAACGCGGCCTTGGCCTCCGAGCGCGCTGTCTGGAGAGCCGATTCCAGCTCGCCTTCGGAGCGGGCGACCTTCATGCCGCGCCCGCCGCCGCCGGCCGCCGCCTTGATCAGGACGGGGAAGCCGATGGCCTTGGCGACGCGGCGGGCTTCCTTCATGTCGGTGATGCCGCCCTCGCTGCCGGGCACGACGGGAATGCCCGCAGCCTTGACGGCGGCCTTGGCGGCAATCTTGTCGCCCATCAGGCGGATATGCTCGGCCTTGGGACCGATGAAGACGATGCCGTGATCCTCCACCATCTGCGCGAACTGGGCGTTCTCGGACAGGAATCCATAGCCCGGATGGATGGCGTCGGCGTGGGTGATCTCGGCGGCGGCGATGATGGCCGACTTCTTGAGGTAGGACTGCGATGACGGCGCCGGGCCGATGCAGACGCTCTCGTCAGCGAGGCGGACATGCATGGCATTGGCATCGGCCTCCGAATGCACCGCCACCGTATCAAGTCCCATATCCTTGCAGGCGCGGTGGATGCGAAGGGCGATTTCGCCGCGATTGGCGATGAGGACTTTCTGAATCATGGCTCGCGTCCCCTATCAGACGATGACGACGAGGGGCTCGCCGTATTCGACGGGCTGGCCATCGGCCACGAGAATGTCCTTCACCGTGCCGGCGCGGGGGGCGGTGACAGGATTGAAGGTCTTCATGGCCTCGATCAGCATCAGCGTCTCGCCGGCCTTCACGCTCTGGCCGGCGGCGATGAAAACCTTCGCGCCCGGCTCCGGCGACATGTAGATCGTGCCGACCATGGGCGAGGTGACCGTGCCCTCGGCGCGGGCGGCAGGCGCTGCAGGCTCTGCGCTGGTG
>JBGSUF010000366.1:0-7917 GCA_041736285.1 Hyphomonadaceae bacterium
GTGGCGGCCCCGGCTGCTGCTGTCGCCCCGGCTCGTCCCTCCGTCGCAGAAAAGCCCGCCGCAGCAGAGCATCCGGCAGTTCCGGCCGTGCGAGCCACAAAGCAGGTTGCGCCCTCTGCCCTGCAGCCGCTTCGCCTTGAAAATGGGCGTACGGCCGACATCCTGGCCTTGCGCGACAGCATGTGCAAATGGCCGATCGGCGACCCGGCGGACGCCAGCTTCGCCTTTTGTGGTCGCAAGTCCGACTGCGGTCCATACTGCGCCGAGCACGCCAAGATCGCGTTCCAGCCCGCCCGCAAACGCGAGCGCAAACGTGACGAGGTCGACTACGTCCGCCGCATCGCCGGCTGAACGAAACCCCTGCCACATCTGCCACGCCGGACCTGTCCGGCGCGGCACATCCTCTACCAGCGCCGTTGCCGTCCCGACGGCACGGCGCTTTTGACTGTCGCGTCAGCCTGAGCGCTTGCGAAGCGCCGAGCCTGAGAGTTGCGACTCTCAAAGATGCGCGATTGCGGCCGGCGCCGAGAGTCGGAAAGCCCAAAAAACAACGCATCGATAGCCCTCCCCTCCCGTTTCGGGAAGGGGAGAGGTTGCGCGGCGCCGTAACCTGCCCTCCCCAGTTCGGGGAGGGTCAGGCTATGGCATACTACCAGATCTTGATGCGCTGTTCCGGCGGCAGGTAAAGGGCGTCCTCGGGTGTCACGCCGAAGGCTTCATACCAGGCGTCCATGTTGCGGACGATGCCGTTGACACGGTACTGGCCCGGGGAGTGCGGGCCGGTCTGGAGTTGGAGACGCAGCGCCTCATCGCGATACTTGATCCGCCACACTTGCGCCCAGGCAAGGAAAAAGCGCTGGTCGCCGGTCAGCCCGTCAATCACCGGGGCCTCCTCGCCGTTCAGGGAAATCCTGTAGGCGCGGTAGGCCAGAGCCAGGCCGCCAAGGTCGCCGATATTCTCACCCAGCGACAGCCGTCCGTTGACGCACTTGTCGTCCGCGCCGAACGGGCAGAAGGCATTGTACTGTTCGACCAGCGCGCCGGTCAGGGTCTCGAAGGCGGCCTTGTCCTCGGTGGTCCACCAGTTGCGCAGCCTGCCGTCACCATCCGACTTGGAGCCCTGATCGTCGAAGCCGTGACCCATTTCGTGGCCGATGACGGCGCCGATGGCACCGTAATTGACGGCCGGATCCGCCGACATGTTGAAGAAGGGCGGCTGGAGAATGGCCGCTGGGAAGACGATCTCGTTACGGTCGGGCGAATAATAGGCATTCACCGTCTGCGGGAGCATGAACCATTCGGTCTTGTCGATCGGCTGGCCGAGCTTGGCGATGGAGTCCTGATAAGCCCATTCGGAAGCGGCGCGCAAATTCTCGAAAGCGAGGCCCGGCTGAACGGTGAGCCCTTCATAGGTCTCGAACTTCTCCGGATAGCCGATCTTCGGGGTGAACTTGGCGAGCTTGGCGCGCGCCTCGGCCTTCGTGGCCTCGCCCATCCAGGTGAGGTCGTCGAGATTGCGGCCCATGGCCAGTCGCAGATTCTCCACCAGCGCTTCCATGGCGACCTTGTTCTCGGCCGGGAAATAGCGCTCGGCATAGACCTTGCCGACAGCCTCGCCGAGAGAGCCTTCGGTGGCGCTGACGCCGCGCTTCCAGCGTTCACGTTGCTGGGGCGTGTCGCGCAGGGTGCGGCCATACATCTCGAAGCTCGCCTCATCGATGGCCGAAGGGAGAACGCCTGCGTGGTCGGAGAGGAATTGCGCAGTCAGATAAGCCTTCCATGCATCGAGCGGGGCGGTCTGGGCGATCTCGAACAGTGCCGGGATGCCCTGAGAGAGATTGGTGCGCATATCATCGGTCAGATCGAGAGCGGCAAGCTGCGAAGCGCCCGGCGGAAGCTGGCGCAGGACAAACTCCGTCTGGTCCGAAAGCTCGACCCCCTCCAGCCATGCGGAGACTGGAAAGTCCCCGGCAATGGTCTGAAGATCGCTGGTCGTGACAAGGTTATAAGTCAGGTCGCGGTTGCGTCCGAGCGTGCGGTCCCACGAGGCGCGGGCGATATCGGTCTCCAGCTTGATGACCATGTCGGCGGCGCTGGCGGGATCTTCATATCCGGCTTCGGCCAGGAGGAAGGTCACGTAGCGACGGTAGGCCTCGAGCACGCGGACGGACTTCTCATCGTCCTTAAGGTAGAAATCGCGGTCGGGCAGGCCGAGACCGGATTGGGAGACGTAGACGATGTAGCGGTCAGGCTGCTTGCTGTCGACGTTGACAAAAGCGCCGACAGGGCTGGAAAAGCCGCGGCGGGCGAAGACGCGGGCGAGATCCTCGCGGGTTTCGATCGCTGCGATGGTGTCAAGATAGGGCTGAGCCGGGGCGAGGCCGCGCGCATTGATGGCGCCGGTGTCCAGATAGGCGTTGTAATAGGCCGCGATCTTGCCCTCAAGCGTGGCAATGTCGGGGCTGGCGGCGGCCAACTCTTCGATGATGCCGCGCACGCGCTGTTCGGAGAGGTCGGCCAGAGCGGTGAAGCCGCCATAGCTCGACTTGTCGGCCGGAATCTCGAACGTCTTCACCCATGTGCCGCTGGCGTGCAGGAAGAAATCCTCGCCCGGGCGAACGGCCGGATCCCATGAGGAGGTGTCCAGGCCATAGCTGCCATAATCGGGAACAGAAAGCGCTGCCGTGCCGGTCGGGGCGGCGGGGACGACAGTGGTTTCCGGAGCAGGCGCTTCGGTCGTCGGGCCGCAGGCGGCCAACAGGGCAGCGGCCGAGACCGCGAGCATGAGTTTCTTCATGTTTTCCTCTTTTCACAGCAATGCTTGCGTTGTGCAACGCGTGGCAGACGCATGCAAGTGCCGGAGATGCTCCGGCACTTGCAATTTCGTTCCCTCAGGCCTCGGCGGCTCATTCAGCGGGAGTCGGACGATGATGCGGCCCCAGGGCCTCATCGTCCAGATTGGCCGTGCCGGTATAGCTCTCGCCGATCGGGCGAATGGGCTGGCCCTTCCAAGCCCACCGGAAGAAGCGGGCGATCTCCGCGCCGACCAGATACAGGGCGGGGACGAAGAACAGCGACACGAACAGCGCGAAGGCAACGGCGGTGCCAAGAGCGACCACCATCGGCTTCAGGAATTGCGCGTCCATCGAGCGCTCCGCAATCATCGGGAGAATGCCGACGAAAGTGGTCACCGACGTCAGGAGGATCGGCCGGAACCGGGAAACCGCCGCGTCGATGATGGCCTGCACCGCCCCTGCGCCTTCGTTGCGCCTTCGGTTGACCATGTCCAGCAGGACGAGGTTGTCGTTGATGACGACCCCCGCCGCCGCCCCGATGCCGAACAGGGAGAACATCGCCATCGGCACGCCGAACATCAGGTGGCCGAACACAGCGCCGGCGAAGGCGAAGGGAATGGCCATCATCAGAAGGGCGGGCTGGAAGTAGGATTTGAAAGCGATCGCCAGCAGCACGTACATCAGCACCATCGCGCCGATATTGAGCATGACGAGTTCCTGCATGAACTCCTGTTCGCCCTGTGCGCCACCAACGGCACCACGCTGGACGGTCGGGAATTTCTCTTCGAATTTCGGCCAGAAACTGGCGTCCATATCCTTCATGATGTCGGCACGCACATCTCCGTTGAGTTCGGAAAACACGCGAACCGAGCGGATGCGTTCACGCCGCTGGATGGAGGACACGCCGGGCGCGAACTCGATCTGCGCGACCTGTTCCAATGGCACCGCCTGACCTGATGGCGTGCGGATGCGCATGTCGCGAAGGCTGTCGATGGAGCGGCGCACCTCTTCAGGATAGCGCAGCATCACCTTGACGTCCTCGCCTTCACGCGGCAGCCGCTGAACCTCTTCGCCATAATAGGCCTGACGCACCTGGTTGGAGACCATTGCCAGGTTGAGGCCGAGCGACTCAGCGCCGGGTTTCAGGCTCATCCGGATGGTCGGTGCGACCGCCGACAGGTTATCGCCGATGTCGAACGTCGCCTCATAGGTGGCAAGCTGGGCCTTCACGTCTTCAGCGGCCAGGCGCAGCAGTTCAAGGTCATTGTCGTTGAGGGCAAAGGAAATGCCCGACTGGTCGTCGTTGAAGGTGAATTCGAAATTGACCTCCTCGGCGTCCGGCACAGGACCGACGGCATCGCGCAGCACGGCGGTCATGGACTTGGTTGTAACGTCGCGCGGGCGGTCCTCCGGCTGCATCAGGCCGATCCATGCCTGAAGCCGGCCGGGCTGTGCGACGATCGACACATTCTGGATGAAGTCTTCCTCATAGCCCGGATAGCGCTGGCGCATTTCCTCGCGGGCCTTGTCCACACCGTCCTGGAGCTGGTCGCGGACGGCAAGCGAACGGGCGAAGGGCGAGCCGTCCGGCATGTCGATCGTCACCATGATCAGGTCGTTCTCGATCTGCGGCATGAAACGGAACGGCACGATGCCAGAGCCCATCAGCGTGATCGCCCACCAGAACAGGACGAAGAAGAAGGCGACCGTCGCGTAACGCATCCGCACCGCAAATTCGAGCGCCGGCTTGAAGATGTTGGCGGCAAACCAAAGCAGGCTGTCGGCAACGGCGCGCTGGAATTTCATGAAGCCGCCGGTCCTGCCGCCGAACTTCTGCGGTTTCATGTGCGCGAGGTGGGCGGGCAGGATGAACAGCGACTCGATCAGCGAAAATCCCAGCGCGGCAACCACCACGAAGGTGATCTGCTGGGTGAACTGGCGGGCCTCACCCTCGACCAGCGCCCAGGGGGCGAACATGATCATGGTGGTGATGACACCGAAGATCACCGGCTTCAGCACCAGTTGCGTGCCGACAATGGCGGCGTCGACACCGTCACGCTCACCGTTCTCGACCTCGCGGTGGATGTTTTCCCCGACCACGATGGCGTCATCGACCAGAACCCCGATCACCAGAAGGATCGCAAACAGCGTCAGAAGGTTCAGCGACACGCCGAAGAAGGGCAGGAGCGCAAAGCCGCCGGCAAAGGCCGTGATGACGCCGACCGTTACCCACAAGGCCACGATGGGCCGCAGGAACAGCAGCAGGATCACGAGGACGAGGCACGCCCCAAGGAATGCAGAGCCGGTGATCGTGCCCCAGAGACGCTCGAAGAAGTCGGCCTGAGTGAACAACAGGTCCAGCTTCACCGGCTGGTTCGGACGGGCGTTGAATTCCGCGATATAGTCGTTCAGTGCCTTGGAATACCGGGAAACATACATCTCCTCGGGCTGGTTGACCATCACGAAGGCCGTGGTGTCGCCGTTGAAGGTGGCGGCAAGGTCGACGTCGACAAAGCCGTCGACGACGGTCGCAATGTCGCGCAGGCGGATGGTGCCGCCATCGACCGTCTGGCGGATGATGATGTTGCCGAAGGTCTGCGAATCGTCGGCGCGCGAACGGGTCTCGATCTGCATCTCCCCCGTCGCCGTGCGCACGCGGGCGCCGGAGACGTTGATCGAGGAGGCGCGGATGGCATTTGCGACCTCATCGAAGGTGAGGTCATAGCGGCGCAACGTCTCCTCGGTCATCTCGATGGAGATTTCCTCATCCAGGACGCCCCATGCCTCGGCGAGTTCGCCGCCGGGAAGCCTTGCAACCTCGTCACGGATTTCCTCGACCAGACGCTTCATGGTGAGCCGGTCGACAGGGCCGTGGACCGAAATGCCCATGAATTGCTGCTGATCTTTCCAGCGCTGAACCTGCGGCGGGTAGCTGGACGGCGGGAGGTTGTTGATGCTGTCGGTGCGCTGCTTCACTTCCTCCATGAAGACGTTGATGTCGGTCGATTCCTTGGCTTCAAGGTTGACATAGCCAACCCCTTCGCGGGCCGTCGCGGTGATGCGCTCCAGCCCGTCTATGCCGACCATCGCCTCTTCCATGCGCACGACCAGCTGGTCTTCGACGTCCTGCGGCGAGGCGCCGGGCCAGACGATGGAGACGCTCGCGCCATTATAGGTGCCGGACGGCCAGATTTCCCGTTCCAGCGACTGGAAACCGATCCAGCCGCCAACGAAGGCGAGGACCATCAGGAGGTTGGCGGCGACGCTGTTGCGCGCCCAGAATGCAACAAGCCCGTTCATTCTTCACTCTCCTGCGCAGTTTCGGTTGTGTCACCGGTCGTTTCGGCAACGGTCTCGGCGGTGCTGGCAGCGGCAGCTTTGCTGGCCGCGTCGGGATTGGCAAGCGTCAGGGTCTGGCCGTCGAAGGCTGACTGCATCGGCGAGGTGATGACGAGTTCGCCCGGCGCGATGCCGCTCATGATGTATGCGCCGTCAGCGTCGGAATGGATCACCCCGACATTTCTGATGGCGAGCTTTCCGGTCGCGTCGTCAAACACATAGACGGTGTCGGCCAGACGCAGCGCCTCACGCGGGATGGCGATGATGCCCTCAAGGCGACGGCCTTCGATGCGGGCGTCGACGAACAGGCCGGGCGCGAGCGGCGTGCCGTTGTCGGCCCCCGCGCCATACGGGTCGTTCACTTCGGCGATGGCAGAGATCAGCCGTGTGCGCGGATCGACGGAGGCGGCGGTGCGGGTGATGCGACCATTCCAGCGGCGCTGCTGGCCGGCAACATTGGTCGAGAACACCACGGCCGGGCCGGGCACGTCGCGCGTTTCCTCGAAGGCGAGCGACAGGCCAAGGCGGCCAAGCTCATTATCGTTCAGCGGCAGGGAAATCTCGACAACATCGGTGCCGAAAATCTGACCGAGCGACGTGCCGGGACCGACATACTGGCCGATATTGACATTCAGCATGCGCACCCGGCCGTCGAACGGCGAGCGGATTTCGGTGCGCTGCAGGCCGAGTTCAGCCTCTGCGAGCTGGGCCTTGGCAGCTTCGAGAGAGGCCTGAGCCTCAGCGAGTTGCGGTTCGCGGCGGGCGAGCGGGCTGGCATCGCTGATGTCGAGGCTTTCAAGATCCTGAATGGCGAGGCGGGCCTCGGCCTGCTCACGGGCGAGACGCTGTTCGGCGCTGGCGACACCGACGCGGGCCGACACGATGGTCAGCTCGTAATCGGCCTGTTCGAGGCGCACCAGAACCTGACCCTTGCGAATAAAGCCGCCCTCCTGGAAGTTTGGCGCGACGAAGGAGATGCGGCCCGCAATCTGCGGAGCGACAGAGATTTCACGCTTCGGCCGGACTTCCCCTTGCGTCGACACGTCGAGTTCGAGGTCGATAATGCGTGCGCGCTCGGCGAAGACGGCGAGACCTTTGGCGACCTCTTCCTTCTGCTCCGGCGGCGGCTTGAGACCGGCGATCATCTGCGCGCCGCCAAAACCGAGCACCACCAGGATCAGGATGGGGGCAGCGAAAACGAGGATACGGACAAGGATTTTCATGGCTCAAGGCTCCGGCCGTCAGCTTCGGCAGTTATGGGTTGCGGGCGATCGAGCGGAACGCCGCCGCCCAGTGCGAGGTGATAGCGCACGCGGTTGGTCGCGCGGGCCGCACTGATCGAGATGACGGCGCTTTCCGCGGCGAGGCGGCGGTTCTGCGCGTCGATGAGGTTGAACACGGTTGTCAGGCCGTTGGTGTAATTTCGCTCGGCAATCCCCTCGGCAAGGCGTGCCTCCTCAAGAGCGGTCATCTGCGCACGCTCCTGCAGCGCCAGCGAGGCATCGGTCTGCAGCGCGTCCTCGACCTCCTGCCAGGCGAACAGGACGGCGCTGGTATAGTCGGCAACGGCGAGGCGGGCACGGGCGAGCGCCGCATCGGCCTCCGCCTCCAGCGCATTGCCGTTGAAGACTGGCTGGGCGATCGAACCGACGACGCGCGAGATCAGATTGTCGACGTCGAACAGTTCGTCCAGACTGTCGCCGGAAAGGTCGACCGAGCCGGAAAGCCGGAAGCTTGGCCGCATGGCGAGCCGGGCCGCTTCGGCGCGCAGGCCAGCGGCCTC
>JBGSUF010000383.1:0-4230 GCA_041736285.1 Hyphomonadaceae bacterium
GCCCGCCACACCGGCTGCGCCATTGGCAGACGTGCCCGGCGTGATGACCCGGCGCACGACGCGGCGGCCCTGGTCGTCGATCGTCACTTCGCCGTCTTCAAGGCTTGCGAACGTGCCGGAGGCCGGACGGGTCTCCAGGGATTCAAGCCGGGCCTCAAGGGCGGCGATCTTTTCGTCATAGGCCTCGATCACGCGCGCGATTTCGATCGTGTCGACGTTGAGGCGGTTCAACTCGTCATTGGTCTCGCTGAGGAGGAATTCGAGGGTTTCGATCCGGCCCGTCATCTGCGCCCTGTCGGCGCGCATCTGGGCGACTTCGGTCTGCAGTTCCGCGTTGGAGGAGCGCAGGCGGTCGACCGTGGCGGCGAGGTCGCCGGAGGTGACACCCTGCGCGATCGGCGCACTGCCCCGCTGGGCCGTGGCCACAGGCGAGAGGGCGAAGAGGAGGATGGCTGAGCCGCAAAGAGCAGTCAGTGTCTTTTTCATCGGGGCACCTTCAGCGGGCAGGGGCTGCGGAACAAGCGGCCGCATCCGCGCACCGCAACTCTGAAATAAGAAACGGCTGGGGCGTAAATGAGGCACCCCAGCCGTTTTATTCAGTGAGTCACGCCCCGCAATCAAGCACGGCGATCAGATCGGACTGACAATCAGCCGCCGACGCCCGAAGTGATCTGGCTCTGCGAGTTGCGGTTCAGAGACCAGGCTTCGTCGGTCGAACGCGGATCGATCGGGCGCTCTTTGCCGTAGGAAACGGTTTCGATGCGGGCCGGGTCGATGCCCATGCTGACCAGATAGCTCTTCACGGCATTGGCGCGCTTCTCGCCGAGGGCGAGGTTGTATTCGCGCGTGCCACGCTCATCGCAGTTGCCAGCGACGAGAAGGCGGACGCTCGGGTAGGACTGGAGCCAGGCCGCCTGACGGTCGAGGCGGGCGCGGTCCTGACCATCGAGGGTGAAGCTGTCCAGATCGAAATAGACGCGATCACCGACATTGATGGTGAAGTCGTCGATCGAACCCGGTGTCGGGCCCTGGACGGTCTGAACCGGCGTGGTTTCGACCCGAGTGTTCGTGGACGTGTCTACGGCCGGGGGCGGCGGCGGCGGTGCCACCGCGTCCTCGACCGGCTTTTTCGTGGCGCAAGCGCCCAGGGTGACCAGCAACGCGCCTGCAACCCCGACGTTCAACAGATTTCGCATGCAAAATCTCCCTTCATGCTCTGCGTTCACATAACAGTCTGCAAAGCCACTTTTTGTCAATCAGAACCGCACGCGGTAAAGTTGTTCGCGCGTGCTTTATTTTCAGCGATGGCAGGCGGGACACTTGCCCGTGTCCGTCGGCAGCGCGCGGGGAGGGTGTTGTTGCAGTGAGGTCGCAGGCAAGACACGTTCGACGGCAATTCTGGTTTCCGCCCCTAGGCATTTGTCGAAGGTTCGCTATAGGCTGGCCTCAGTTTCATGAAGCGAGCACGCGGCGCAAGCCTGCGATCCGGAGGGCGGGGCCATGACCTGGGGCTGGGACAACGGGCGGGCGCTGATCGGCATCGTGCTGATCTACGCGATTGCTGTAATTCTTTCGGAGCGGCGCCGGGCTCTGCCCTGGAAGCTGGTGCTGGGCGCGACGGCGATGCAGTTCGGCTTTGCGTTGCTCCTGTTCGGGGTGCCGCCCATTCGCGAGGCGCTTTTCAAGGCCAATGTGATCGTCGACGCGCTGGAGTCGGCGACGCGGCAGGGCACCGATTTCGTCTTCGGTTATGTCGGCAACAATGAAGCCGCCAGCGAGCTGATGAACGGCAATGCGCCGCCCCTCTTCTTTTTCCAGATCCTGCCGATCGTCATCGTCGTCGCGGCGTTGTCGGCCATGCTCTGGCACTGGGGCATTCTGCGCTGGATCACCAAGGGTTTTGCGCTGGTGTTCTCGCGGCTGATGGGGCTTGGCGGGGCGACCTCGCTGGCCGTGTCGGCGAACGTCTTCATGGGCATGACCGAAGCGCCGGTGCTGGTTCGGCCCTATCTCAACGGGATGACGCGGTCGGAACTGTTCGTGCTGATGACGGCCGGATTTGCAACCATCGCGGGCAGCGTGCTCATCATCTATGTGAGTTTTCTCGGCCCGGTGATGGAGCCGCTTGGCCTCGATCCGCTGGCGCAATTGCTCACCGCCTCGATCATGGCGGCCCCGGCGGCGGTCGCTCTGGCGCTGACCATGGTGCCGGAAACGCGCCCGTCATCCGAGCGCGCGCACGAGCCGGATTTCAAATACCAGTCGACGATGGACGCGTTTGCGACCGGGGCGGCGGACGGGCTGAAGATCGTGCTGAACATTGCAACCATGCTGATCGCCGCGCTGGCGGTGTTGTGGCTGGCAAATGCGGCGCTTGGCGCGATCCCGATGCCGGAGGGCTTCGGCCCGCTGTCGATCCAGCGCATACTCGGTTGGGTGTTCGCGCCGCTGATGTACATGCTGGGCGTGCCTTGGGAGGATGCGGCGCGGTCCGGCTCGCTCATGGGCATCAAGACGGTGCTGACGGAGTTCATCGCGTTTCGCGATCTCGCGCTGATCCCGGTCGAGGATATGGATCCGCGCACGCGGGTCATCACGGCGCACGCGATTTGCGGCTTCGCCAATTTCGGGTCGATCGGCATCCTGATTGGCGGACTGTCCATCATCGCGCCGGAGCGCCGGGAGACATTCCTGGAACTGGCGTGGAAGACGCTCATCGCCGGTACGCTCGCAACCTGCCTTTCGGGCGCGGTGGTCGGGGCGCTGCCGATCGAACTCTTCGTCCAGATGCGCTGACACTGCGACAGCGGCTGGAGGCGGGGCGACAAGCGGGGCCACGGGCGGGGCGGCGGGCAGATTGTTTCTGCGGCCCGGAACGCCGGACGTCTGAACGGACCTAACGGGCAAAGAGGCAAGGCAACAAGAAAAAGCCACGCGGTTTCTCCGTGTGGCTTTCCCATATCGCCGGCCGGGATGTATTGTCCGCCCCGTCCGGAAAGGTAGTGAAGATTACTGGACTTCAGAAACTTCGGCAGCGACTTCAGCGGCTTCAGCAGCAACTTCGGCAGCTTCTTCAGCGACTTCGGCGGCGACTTCAGCAACTTCCGCTGCTTCTTCGGCGGCTTCAGCGGTGACTTCAGCTTCGTCCGCGGCTTCTTCAGCGACGTCGGCCGTTGCTTCAGCTTCTTCTGCAGCTTCAACAGCTTCTTCGGCGACTTCGACAGCTTCTTCAGCAACTTCTTCAGCGGCTTCTTCGATCGCTTCGACTTCGACCGCGACGTCGGCGGTTTCTTCGACGGCGACGTCGGTCATCACTTCGTCAGCGACCGTCACGTCGGCTTCCTGAGCGAAGGCAAGCGGGGTGGCGAGGAGGGCGAACGCCGAAACGGCGGAAAGGATCTTGATCATCGGAATGGTCCTGTACTTCTGGCGGCGGGCCTGCCCCATGCGGGCCGCAGCGCGACCGGTTAATTCTTCCTTAAGTGTGGCGGGAGTCTGTCAGATTGTGGCGCGTTTGGGGCAAAAGCAGCCTTCGGGCCAGAATCTTACTGCGTCGCAGCAGGCGGGGCGTCGCCGGATCGGGCGGAAAACCCCTTGCCCTGCAAGGCGATGACGCGCCATCCTGCGCCGATGAAACGCTTGCTGCACATTCCTTTCCTGATCGCCATGTTTTTGCTGCCCGCAGCGGCGCAGGGCGCGTCGCGAACCCAGGATTACCTGCAAGACCTCGTCCGGCTGTCTGGTATTCTCGGCGGGGCGCATGGTCTCCGCGTGAGTTGCAGCGGCCAGACCGACCAGTATTGGCGCAGTCAGATGTCGCAATTGCTGGCCATTGAGGCGCCGACATCATCGGTGTTGAGAACGTCCATGGTTGACGCGTTCAACCGGGGATACATGATCGAGTCAGACCGGAACGGCGTGTGCACGCAGGCAACCGTGCGCGCGGAGGCCGCCTATGCTGCCGAGGGTCGGGCTGTCTCCGACAGGCTGGCCGAAGCGAACCTGCCGCCGCGACCGGAAAGCCAGCGTCGGCGCTGACGACATGACGCGCGCCAGACGCGCAAACGACAACGAGGCCCGCAAGGTCGAGCGGACTTAACAGACTTCAAAGGGGAAGATCATGCGCCTGAAGACCTTACTCACCGCGGTGGCGATCCTCGCCGCGCCGCTTGCCACATTGCAGCAGGCGGGCGCGCAGCAGGCGGGATCGGGGCCGGAGGAGACGCCGGC
>JBGSUF010000013.1:0-2140 GCA_041736285.1 Hyphomonadaceae bacterium
CGCCCCGCGCCGCGCCCTGACGCCGGAGGAACGCGCCGAGCTTGAGTCCGGCGCCGCCCCGATCGAGGATCCCCGTCTGCGAGCGGCTATTGTCGCTCTTGGCGCGGCCATGCTAACCCGGCCAAAATAGCGGCGTTCACCCAACCTGACTTCTGGCCGCAACCTCTGGCCCTGACCTCTGGCCCGAACGGCGGGCGAACGCTGCACTTGGCAAAACACCGGCCTCGTTTAATTTCACCGAAAGCCGCGAATCAACGACGTCTGGAGACACTATGAGCCTTTTCAAGATGACCCGCCGGGCGCTTGCCGTCGCCGCCCTCTCATTTGCCCTTGTCGGTTGCGGACAGGCCGATGGCCCGCAGACGACCGCCGGACAAACCTCCGCGCCCGGAAAATTCCTGTCCGGTCCGGCCATGCTGGGCGATGCCGACGCGCCGCTGGTGATGATCGAATACGCCTCGGTGACCTGCATCCACTGCAAGCATTTCCACGAAGACGTCATGCCCACCCTAAAGGCCGATTACATCGCTGCCGGCCTTTTGCGCTTTGAATATCATGACTTCCCGACGCCGCCCGCCGACCTCGCCGTTGCCGGCTTTGCGATCGCGCGCTGCGCCGGTGGCAATGAAGCGTATTTCGCGGTGCTGGACGATCTGTTTGCCAACCAGACAGGGCTGATTCGCGCCATGCAGTCCGGTCAGGCCCTTCCGGCTGTCACCGCACTTGCCGAGCGTCATGGCATGGACAAGGCCGCCGTCGAAGCCTGCCTGCAGGATGAAGACCTCCTGCGCGACATCACCGCCATCGTCGCTGCGGGTGAGGAACGCGGCATCCGCTCGACCCCGACCATCTTCCTCGATGGCGTCGAACTCACCACGCCGGAATCGCGCACAGCCGAGGGCATGCGCGCGATTCTGGATGCCCGGCTCGCTGAGCTCGGCATCGAGAAGTAACGCCTTGCGCGCCCGCCCCCCGGCACACGCTCTGCCCGGCGCAAGCCGACCGGGAGCAGCGGGCGGGCGGGCGCGACATTTCCGCCTGAAACCTGAACGGAACGCCCGCCATGCATATCACTGAGATACGCATCGCGGGCTTCAAGTCTTTCGTTGACGAGGCCGTCTTCCCGGTCGAGCCGGGCCTGACGGGTGTGGTCGGCCCGAATGGCTGCGGCAAGTCGAACCTTCTGGAGGCGCTGCGCTGGGCGATGGGGGCAAGCTCGGCGCGGGCGATGCGCGGCGGGGAGATGGACGATCTGATTTTCTCCGGCTCGGAGGGTCGCCCGGCGCGCGAGCTGGCCGAGGTCACTCTCGTTCTCGACAACACCGACCGCCGCGCCCCGCCCGCCTTCAACGACAGCGACACCATCGAGATCACGCGGCGGCTGAAACGTGCGGCCGGTTCCTCCTACAGGCTCAACGGCCGCACCGTGCGCGGCAAGGACATCCAGCTCATCTTCGCCGACGCCTCGACCGGCGCAAACTCGCCCGCCCTCGTCCGTCAGGGTCAGATTTCCGAGCTGATCGCCTCCAAGCCGCAAAACCGCCGCCGCATTCTGGAGGAGGCGGCCGGGATTGCCGGTCTCAACACGCGGCGGCATGAGTCAGAGCTGAAACTGCGCGGCGCGGAGGCCAATCTGGAACGCCTGACGGAGGTTTCCGCCGAGGTCGAGCGCCAGCTGGAGAGCCTGCGGCGTCAGGCCCGCAAGGCCCGCAAATACACCGAGATCACCGCCCGGATCGAAGCGCACGAAGCCCTCCTCGCCCACCTTCGCTGGCAACAGGCCGATGCCATGCACGGCGATGCGGTTCAGGCGCTGGAGACCGCCCGCGATGACGTCGAACGCCTCACCCGCGAGGCCGCCCTTACCGAGAATCAAGCCCTTAATGTGCGCGAGACCATCGAGCCCCTGCGCCGCGCCGAAGCCCATGAAAGCGCACGCCTCGGCCAAGCGCGCATCGCCCTCGCCCGCGTCGAGACCCAGCGCCAGACGGCCGAAGCTGCGCTGAAACGGCTGGAGACCGATCTGGTCAGGATCGCCGCTGACATCCGCGCCGCCAATGAGGAATCCTCCGACGCCGCCCGCACCGTCGAAGACCTGCAAGACCGCCTCGAACGGCTCGGCGCCCCCGATCCCGGCCGC
>JBGSUF010000036.1:0-6433 GCA_041736285.1 Hyphomonadaceae bacterium
CCTGCGAGGGCGGCGAACCGTGCGAGTGCGGGCTCCTCCATCGTGAACGGGACAAGCGCCGGGCGCGGCTCGACGATGGCGTGTCCGAACCGGCGGGCGATGTCATAGCCAAAGCCGGTGGCACCGATCTTGGGAATGGAGAGGCCGCCGGATGCGATGACGAGGCTCGGCGCGGTCAGCACGGCGTCATCAAGGCGCAAGTGGAATTCGCTGCCGTCATGGGAGACCTCGCGCACGGGCGCGCCGAGCATCAGTGCGCCGCCAGCGCCCGCAAGGCCGCCGACCAGCATGTCGATGATCTGGGTGGAGCGTCCGTCGCAGAACAGCTGTCCGAGGGTTTTCTCGTGCCATGTGATGGCGTGGGCATCGACGAGGGCAATGAAGTCGGCGGGCGTGTAGCGTGCGAGCGCGGACTTGGCGAAATGGGGGTTGTCGCTGATGAACTGGGCAGGCGTGGTACGGGTGTTGGTGAAGTTGCAGCGCCCGCCGCCGGAGATGCGAACCTTCTCGGCCGGCTTGGTCATGTGGTCGATGACACACACCGAAACGCCGCGCGCCGCCGCCTGCCAGCCGCAGAAAAGTCCCGCTGCGCCAGCGCCGATGATGATGCTGTCAAAACTCGTCTGCATCCGGAAGACTTCCTGTTTTGGCCTCAAACCGGCCCTGATGGGGCTTTCTGATAGCTCTGCGGAATGCTAGCAATCTGTTAAGACACCAGAGAAGGGACAAATAGGCCATGTTGACGCTGAGCGAAGGAGTGCGGGGGCACGGACTGGCGGGAGCGTTGACCAACTGGCGATCGGCGTGGAAGCCGCTGGCCCTCTGCGGCGCCTTGCTGCTGGCGGCATGTGGCGGCGGCGGCGGGAAGACCGATGGCGGGGATGCCACCATCGTCACAGAGGGCGGTGAGACGGTCACCCGCTCGGCCCGTGATGAGCGCGCCATTGCCCGACGCGAGCGTCTGCGCCAGCAGGCCGCCGACGCGAACGAGGCCGACTTCAGCTATTTCCGCTATTACATCGACACCGAGAACGACGCGCCGGACGCGTGCCTGGTGTTCTCTGCTGCGCTCGATCCACGCACCGACTACAGCCCCTATATCGAGTTCCGCCCGAACTTCCGCCCTGCGCTGAAGGTTGATGGCCGGGAGCTGTGCATTGGTGGCCTGAGCTTTGGCGATCAGCGCACGGCGATCATCAAGGCCGGACTGCCAGCCGCCGACGGACGCACGCTCGCAGAGGGCGAGGAAGTGCCGGTGGATTTCGCCGACCGTCCGCCCTTTGTGGGCTTCAAGGGATCGGGCGTCATCCTGCCGCGTCTCGAAGCCGACGGCCTGCCCGTGGAGACCGTCAATGTCGACGAAGTGCGGGTGACGGTGCGGCGGATCAACGACCGCGTCCTCTACCAGAAGCGCATCTCGCAGGGCGAATCGTCGGCTCAGGGCGACAGCATTTACATGTGGGGTGAGGAAGACCCGGAAGATGTCGCCGAGCTGATCTGGCAAGGCCGGATGGATGTGACGAGCCAGCCGAACGCGCCGGTCATCACCGTCTTCCCGCTGGCCGACACGATTGGTCAGCTGGAAGCGGGCGCCTATTACGTGCGGGTGGAAGATGCGCGCAAGCTGGCCAATGGTGAAGGCCCGGCGGCGGCGTCCGAGCGCTGGATCATCGTCACCGACATCGCCATCACCGCCTATCAGGGCGAACAGGGCCTCGACCTGACGGTGCGCTCCCTGCAGAACGCACTGGCGCAGGAAGGCGTGCAACTGCAGCTGATCGCACAGAACAACGAAATACTTGCGACAGCGACCACGGACGCCAGCGGCTTTGCGCGGTTCAATGCACCGCTGACCAACGGCCAGTATGTGCTGAGCCCGAAGGCCGTCTACGCCTATGGGCCGGGTGGTGACTTTGCGGTTCTGGACCTGACGCGCTCGCCTGTCGACCTGTCATCGGAGGATACCGGTGGGCGCTATTCGACGGGACTGGCGGACGCCTACCTCTACACCGAGCGCGGCATTTATCGTCCCGGCGAGACGGTGCACCTCACCGCGATGATCCGCGACCGCGAGGGCCGCGCGATCACCGGCCGGCCGGGCCGAATCGTCATCACACGACCGAACGGCATGGTCTTTGTGACCGAGCGTTTTGCCGGAAACGAGGTCGGCGCTGCCCTCCTCGACATTGCGCTGCCCAAGGGCGCAGCGCGCGGCATGTGGAGCGCAGCCGCCTTCGTCGATGGCGAGGAGGGCGCAGCCGGGAGCGTGTCGTTCTCGGTCGAAGATTTTGTCCCCCAGCGTATCAAGCTTGACCTTGAGACCGATACGACGGTGGCGATGGGGACGGGCGAGACGCGTGAAATAACCGCCGATGTGCGCTTCCTCTACGGTGCGCCGGGCGCTGGCCTGCCGGTGGAAGGCGAAGCGCGGCTGGAAGTTGATCCCAGCCCGTTCGAGGCGTTCAAAGGCTTCCGCTTTGGTGACTTCGAGGAGGTGTTCTCCGAGGAGATCGTGACGCTGCCGGATGCAACGGCGGATGGTGCGGGGAAAGCCGTCCTGCGGCTTGAGTCCGGTCGTCGCGGCTTTGAGAGCGGCCGGCCGCTGCGGTTCAATGTCGTGGTGAACGCGATCGAGCCGGGCGGGCGGGCTGTCGCTGAAAGCGTGCGCGTGCCCTACCGGCCGCGCGAAGTTTATATCGGCATCCGTCCGGGCGTCGACGGCGATGTGCCGGAAGGCGAATCGGTTGACTTCACGATTGCCGCCGTGGCCGCCGACGGCACCGGCCGTTCGCAGCCGATGAACTGGAAGATTGTCGAGGTCGACTGGAATTACGACTGGTACAAGGACACCAGCGGGGAATGGCGCTGGCGGCGCTCGCGCTATGTGCGCACCGTCAATGAAGGCGTGGTGACGACCGGTCCCGATGGCCTGGCCAGTGTGTCAACCGGCGCGCTCGACTGGGGCGATCACCGGCTGATCCTGACCGGACGCGATGGCACGGCGCTGGCATCCTATCAGTTCTGGGCCGGATGGGGCGGCTATGGCGAGGACGGCGTGGAAGCGCCAGACCGCGTCCGTGTGACCGCGACCCGCGAAAACCCGCGCGAAGGCCAGTCGGCGGAAATCATGATCATGCCGCCCTATGACGGGGAAGCGCAGATCGTGGTCGCGACCGACCGGGTGATCTCCGTCGACTATCGCAGCGTGACCACAGAGGGCGCGCGCCTCAACCTGCCGGTGACGGCGGAATGGGGCGAGGGCGCCTATGTCATGGTCACGGTGTTCAGCGCCCGCGACCCCGTGTTGCAGGCCAAGCCGCGCCGCGCCGTGGGGGTCAGCTACATCCCGCTGGACATGTCGCGGCGGACATTCGACCTGACCATAAGGGCACCCGAAGTGGCCCGGCCGGGCCGCGAGCAACTTGTCACCATTGATATCGGCGGCGGTCCGCGCGAGCCGGTCTTCCTGACGCTGGCGGCGGTGGATGAGGGCATATTGCGGCTGACCAAATTCCAGTCACCGGACCCGGTGGACTGGTATTTCGGCCAGAAAAGCCTGCAGGTGCAGCTCTATGACGATTATGGGCGGCTGCTCGACCCGAATATGGGCGTGCCGGCCGAAGTGCGATCAGGCGGTGACCAACTGGGCGGCGAGGGCCTGTCAGTGGTCCCGTTCAAGACGGTGGCGCTGTATTCCGGGCTGGTCGATGTCGGCCGTGACGGCAAGGCGCAGATCCGCTTCGACCTGCCACAGTTCAATGGCGAAATGCGCCTGATGGCCGTGGCCTGGTCGAAGACCGGGGTGGGCGCGGGCGACCGGTCGATGATCGTTCGCGATGTTGCGCCGACGGAATTGTCGCTGCCGCGCTTCCTGGCTCCGGGCGACACGGCGGTGGCGACGGCGAGCATCGACAATGTCGAAGCGGGCAATGGCGAGTTTGAGGCGCGTGTCGAGGCGGTTGGCGGGATCGAGGTCGCGGCCGGCGAATACACGACCACGCTGCAGCAGGGCCAGCGCTCGGACGAGACGATTTCACTGACCGCGAGCGCGGAGGGCATCAACACGCTGACCTTCCGCGTCGACGGGCCGGGTGGCTTCCGGGTCAGCCAGGACTATGGCATCGAGACGCGCTCGGCCTTTCTGCCGGTGACGCGGGTCGATACGCAGACGCTGCAACCGGGGGCGGCGTTCGACGTGCCGAAGGACGCTCTGGCAGGCTTCGTGCCGGGATCGGAAGAGGTGATTGTCAGCTTCTCTTCCCTGCCCGTCGATGCCGGCGCACTTTACACATCACTGGCGCGCTATCCCTATGGCTGCACCGAGCAGACTGTGTCGCGCGCAATGCCGCTGCTCTATGCCGACCAGCTGGCGCAGATTGCCGATCAGGGCGGGGAGGACCGCTCGGCGCGCATGATCGTGCAGGAGGCGGTGCAGACCGTGCTGTCGCGGCAGAGCCCCGATGGCGCATTCGGCCTGTGGCGGGAGGGCGACCGCAACGCCTCGCCATGGCTTGGGGCCTACACGGTCGACTTCCTCGTGCGGGCCAAAGCGGCGGGCTATTCGGTGCCGGACGAGGCGCTGGAGCGGGCTTACGGCGCGCTGCGCAATGTCGCTTCCGGCGAGGCCTGGCGAATCTACGGCTACGACACCGATGTGTGGGAGAGCCGCTGGCACAAGGATACGCAGGCGCTGATGCTCAAGCGCTCGATGACGTATTCGCTGTATGTGCTGGCGCGGGCCGGACAGGTGGATGTGTCGCGGCTGCGTTACGTGCATGACCGCGAACTGGAAAGCCTGCCGTCTCCGCTGGAGCGTGCGCAGCTTGGCGCGGCGCTGGCTCTGATGGGCGACAATGCCCGGGCCAAATCCGCCTTCGAAGCGGCCGAGCGGGTCATCGGCTACCAGAATGACGGCGATTACTACCAGACGCCGCTGCGCGATACGGCCGGGGTGTTGGCCCTTGCCGCCGAGGCTCGCCAGAGCGATGTGCTCGACCGCCTTGCCGCGCAGATTGGACGGGACGCGCCCGATCCAGACCTGATGTCGACCCAGGAGAAGAGCTTCCTGCTGATGGCCGTGAATGCGCTGACCGGTGGTCAGGCCGTGCCCGAAATCACCTCGACGGGCCTGCCGCGCGGGTCTGACAATGACCGGCGCTATGTGCTGACACCGGCGCAGGTGGAGGGCGGCGTCGGGTTCACCAACAATGGCAGCGTGCCTGTCTGGCGGACGGTGACAGTCCGGGGCGCGCCGACGCAGGCACCGGATGCGGCGTCCTCGCGGCTGCGCATCGCCAAGACGATGACCGACCTCAAGGGCGGGCGGATCAATCCTGACGCGCTGGTTCAGGGTGATCGTATCGTCGTCGCCATCACGATCACGCCGGAGGAGCGCCGGACCAATCCGGTCATTCTCGCCGATCTCCTGCCCGCGGGCTTCGAGATTGAGGCCATCCTGCGACCCGAGGACGGGCGGCAGGAGGGCGGCGAACGCAACGGGGCCTTCGCGTTTGTCGGGCGCATCAGCACGGCCAACGTCACCGAAGCGCGCGATGACAGGTTCATCGCCGCCATCGATGTGCGCGCCGATCCGGTGACGCTGGCCTATGTCGTGAGGGCGGTCACGCCGGGCCGCTTCACCATGCCGGGCGCTGTCGCCGAGGACATGTATCGCCCCGGCGTCTTCGCCCGCTCGCAGGCCGGGACGGCAAGCATCGCTCCGCGGCAATAGACCGCTGCCGGAGCTGGACTGACGCAAGCGGGCCGGGGGGCCTGTTGAGAGGCACGGGCGCGATGAAGGCCGGATTGATTTGGCGATGGGGACGCAGGCTGGCGCTGCTGGTCGTCGCCCTCATCGCGACTTTCCTGGCGCTCGACCGGGTGTTTCCGCCGCCGCAGATGGCGCGCGAGGACGTCTCCTTCATGCTGTTTGACCGGGGCGGGCGACCGGTGGCGGCCTTCGGAACGGCGGAGGGGCGCTGGCGCCTGCCGGTCGATCTGGACCGCGTCGATCCGGCCTTCCTCGAAGCGCTGCTGGAGGTGGAGGACCGCCGCTTCTATAGCCATCCGGGCGTTGATGCCACGGCGATGATCCGGGCGGTGGTGACGTCCGTCGGGGCGGGGGAGGTGGTGTCTGGCGGGTCGACCATCACCATGCAGACCGCCCGACTGCTTGAGCCGCGTCCACGCCGGACACTGGCGGCCAAGGGCATCGAGATGTTCCGGGCACTGCAGCTGGAAATGCGCTATTCCAAGCGGGAAATCCTTGAAATCTACCTGACGCTGGCGCCCTATGGCGGCAATATCGAGGGCTTGCGGGCGGCGAGCTGGGCCTATTTCGGCCGCGAGCCGGACCGTCTGTCTGACGCCGAGATTGCGCTCCTGATCGCGCTTCCGCAAAGCCCGGAGGTGCGTCGCCCCGACCGCCGGCCGC
>JBGSUF010000060.1:0-8387 GCA_041736285.1 Hyphomonadaceae bacterium
GATCTTCTCGCCGCGGTCGACGCCGCATGACACCGCCGCGACCGCCAGCCATTCGCGTCGGATTGTCAGCCGTCATCGTCGCGGCGGATGGCGACACCCCTTGCGTGCTCGCCGTTCCGCCCCCCAATGACCGGCATTTGCCAGCCCTGCCCTTTGGTCCGTTCGACCCGCTGAACCACCGCACTTTCGAGCTTGGCCTGCGCGGCTGGGTCATTGCGCAGACCGGCTTCGGCCTCGATTACGTCGAGCAACTCTACACATTCGGCGACCGTGGCCGCGAACTCCCCGAAGCCACCCTCTCGGACGAAAAGGAGGACGCCCGCGTCGTCTCCGTCGGCTATCTCGCCCTGATGCGCGGCGCCGCCCGGCCTGAAGCGGGTTTCGCCGCCGCCTGGACGGGCTGGTATGACTTCTTCCCCTGGGAGGATCACCGCGAAGGACGCCCCGCCGCCATCGACACGCGCATCCGCCCCGCCCTTCTGGACTGGGCGGGCGATGACGAGGAGCGCGCCGAACGCATCGACGCCGCCTTTCCGCCCATCGACCGCGACTGGCCGGAAGACCGCGTGCTTCTGCGCTACGAACTTCTCTACGAAGCGGGCCTTGTGCCGGAACATGCCCGCGACAGCGCGCGCGCCGAAATTCCCCTCGCCGACCCGCCGCCCGCCAGCATTGCGGGTCTCGCCATGGCCTCCGATCACCGACGCATTCTTGCGACTGCCATCACGCGCCTTCGCGGCAAGCTGCGTTACCGGCCGATCATCTTCCAGTTGATGCCCGAACGCTTCACCCTCTCGGAGCTTCAGCGGACGGTCGAGGCTGTGCTTGGCCTGGCGCTCCACAAGCAGAATTTCCGCCGCGCGCTCGACAAGACAGGGCTGGTCAGGGGCACCGGCGAAATGGCCTCCGGCACGGGTGGTCGGCCGGCGGAGTTGTTCACCCTCGCCATAGACCTGCCGCCCGAACAGGTGCGGTCCGGCATTGCAACGCCGATCATCCGTTCGGACTGATCCGTGCAGACTCCAGCGCGCGCAGCGACAGCGCCGTCAGCGCCGCGACCGTCACTTCGAAGATGGCATATCCGACAAAGGCCCCCGTCGGCGCCTCGCCGATCGCAAGGCTCAGCCCCCGCGCCAGCGTGTAGCCGCCGAAATACGCCATGAACGCCCACAATGCGGGCCGTCTCAGCCCCTCGCGCGCCGCCCCGGCAATCCCCAGAAGACCGAGCGCAAGGCTCACCCCGCCATAGATGCCGCGCATCTCGAAGGACGCGTTCGCCCCCGAGACAATCAAACCGAGCTGCGCAGCCGCCGCGATCGGATCATAAAGAAACCAGCCCCCGAAAGCCGCCAGCGCCAGCCCCGTCAGACCCAGGAATATTCGTATCAACATCAGCGCGACTCTAGAGCATTTTCAAGCAAAGTGGGAACCGGTTTGCGTCAAGAAAATGCGACAAAACAATAGATCAGAGCATTTTCACGACTTTTATAGGCGTGAAAATGCTCTAGAGCATTCCCCGGCCGGGGCCAGCCCTTCCGGACGCCGCCGCCTTGGCAGGCCCCTCACGTGAAAACCCCCGGCCGCCATGACGCAGCCGGGGGCCTCGCAAACCCGGTGGGGCGAACGGAAGAGGGCTTGAACGCCCGTCTCTTTCCGCCAGCCCTCGTCCCGGATCCTTTCTCCGTCCGAAACCCGGCCTAGTGGCCGGTGGACTGGAAGGTCGCTGTGTTGCCGATGGCCACGGCGGAGCTTGCGACTGCGCCCGCCACCGGCGTGTTCGCCCGGCCATAAGCCGTCACGTCCGCGCCGTTGAACTGGTTGACGCCGCCGGTCACCGCCCCCGACCCGCAGGTCGAACAGACATAGGCCGAGGCCGCATTGCCGATGGCTGTCGAGGTGACGATGCCTGTCCCGCCGGAATAGCTCTGCCCGGCCAGCTCTGCGCCGGCATAGACGTCACCATAATTGCCCTGCACCGCCCACAGTCCGGTGTCGGAGCCGATATTGGACACAAGCGCCGAATTGCCGACGCCATAGGCCGAAGCCGTCGCCACACCGGCCCAGCTGTCGAGATTGACGGTCGTGACCGCCTCCACCCGCGCTGACTGTTGCTGGTAGACGTTGGAGCCGTCACGCCCGAGCGTGGCATAGCCCCATTCATTCGTCATCGTCGCGCTGTTGCCGGAAGCGGTCGATGCGCCGATCGTGACGCCGTTGGCGATTGGCGCGGAATAGCGCGTGCGGGCCGAAATCGTCGTGCCATCGCCGGTGATCTGGACTGCGCCGGCATAATTGGTCGTCGTCGAGCCGGTCGAGGACTGGCTGTTGCCGAGCGCCGTTGTCGTCACGACCGCGCTGTCGCCGGTGCAGCAGGCGGTCACATCCGACAGCGCCGTCACCGAGGCGTTGGCGTCCTGCCTGACGAAGTTGCGGATCGTTCCGTCGCGGTTTTCCACAGCCGAGACGTTCGCCGCCGCCACCGTGCCGACCGACACCGTCCAGGCGTTGCGGACACTGACATCCGACGTGGCCGAGACATCGCCGTCGGCGGTCTGGGTCACGAAATACTGCGCCTCGCCACCCGTCACCCGGGCTGTCGAGCTGTTGCCATAGGCCACCGCCGTTCCGACGACAGGCCCGTGAACGTCGCCCGTGTCGATGGTGGTGAAGGCATCCGCCCGGCCCCGAAGGCCCTGAACGCCCGTATAGATCAGATTGCCATTGTCGACCACGCCCGAGCCGACATTGCCATAGGCTGCCGACGTGCCGACCACGGCGCTTGCCGCTTCCGGCGCGGTGACGACCGCGACGCCGAGCACATTGCCATCCTGGCTCTGCTCAAGCCCGGCCTGCGACCATGGCCTGCAGCCACTCTGGTCCGCCGCGTCGCATGCCTGAGCCAGGGCTGCCGGTGCCAGCAGCGCTGTCAGAGCAAACGCCGCCGCACCAAGTTTCATCATATGCCGTGTCATTTCAGGCTCCCTTTGCCCGTCACCGTTTCAGCGAGGCGCGCGATCAGTAGCGACCGCGCAGCGCTGTCTTCACCGCATCGTCGCGGCGCTCGTTCCAGCGTGAGGCCGAGGCCCGGCTGGAGGCATTGTTGTCGGCGACATTGTTGGTTGCCGGGACGAAATCGCCGGTGATTCCATTGGTGTCGGGGCGTGTGTAATCGACGTAGTTGCAGATCTCCCCGCCCGGCACGCCGTAGAGGTTGGCCATCATTTCCAGCACGGCCCGCTCGATCACCGAGCGAACGGCCAGCTGGATCGGCTCCTGCGAGCGCTCACCGCCGCCAACGTCGAACACGTTGCCATTGGCGAAATCGAAGATGCCGAGGGAGAGTTCGCGGCCGATGATCTGCTTCTGGTAGGAAATCACGTCCACCACTTCGAGCGTCTGGGTATCGACGAGGCGCAGGTCGAGGCCGACATTGATGACATACAGGCGTCCGCCGAGCGTGCCCTTGGGGTCGGTCGCATCGACATCGCCGATGAAGGCTTCCCCGCCGACCGAGCGGATATTGTAGTTCAGTTCGGTGATGCCGCCGACCAGATAGAAATCCGAGCCCGGAATGGAGCCGGCCACGATCTGGCGGAAGGCGTTCGGGTCGATCCCGTCATTGTCGCCGATCAGCTTGTTGTTGGCGTATTTCAGTTCCAGCTCGGTGACCGAGGTGTCGAAGCGCTCGACAAGCCGTGCGCCAGACTTGGCAAAGCCGGAAATCGCCATCAGGGATGCGCCCTGCGTCACGCGGCGTCCGCCCTCGATGTCGGCCTTGCCGGTGTAATCGAGAATGCGGCCGACAGCGATGCGCGGCGCGCTGAGATTTTGCTGGCGGGCATAGCGGCCGAGGCAGACGAGGCCCTCCGAATAGGGCGTCGGGTTTGCCGTGACGGGCGCGCCGCCGATCGGGCTGGCATAAAGTCCGTTGGAACCGGCGACTGGCGTGACGCAGCCAGCCAGGGTAAAGGCGGCAGCGGCCACGAGGGCGGCGAGGCGGGATTTGCGTGCGAGCTTAGTCATTGAGGTCGAGCTCCCCGTTCAGGACGGTTGTCTGATTGCCATTGTTGATCTGTGTGCTGTCGACCACGACGGTGTTGTAATTGCCCTGCGTGATGACATTGAGCTGGTTGCCGATCGCCATGCCGCTGGCATAGCCATTGCCGAAGCCGTCGGTCTGGCCCCACTCGCCATTGAGGCCGATGCCCAGCGAGGAGCCGGTCTGGATGCGGCCGTTGACGACGGTGAGATTGCCATTGGCGTCGCGAAGTCCGCGCATTTCATAGGCGCGGTCCTGCTGGCCATAGGAAAAGCCGTAAGGGGTTTCGAATGCGGCCATGTCGCTGGCCTCCTGCGCGATGGCCGGCCCTGTCAGGGTGGCCATGAAAATGAGTGTCTTCAGGGTCTTCGTCATGGGATGAGGTGTCCAACCGGGTTTGCGTGAACGGAGATTTGCAACACCCGTGCCACGCGAATCCTGTGATCGCGGCGCTACCGTCTGAGGGGAATACGCGGTTTGGCACGCTTTTCAGGGGAATGTGTCCCGTAACGAACCATTCCGGCACAGCGGCCATGCCAACAGCGACATTCCGCCAGCCGCCCAAATGCACCGGCCCCGCATTTTGCCCCGTTCCCAACCGGCCCGGACCGGCCTAAACCCTTGTGCATGACAACGCCAACCTCCTCGAAGCCGCCGCCCTTCTTCAACGCTCCGGCCTTCGTTCTCATCCTGCCGGTGCTCATCATCCTCGTGCAGGCTGCGCTGAGCTTCCTTCCTGACGGCACTGTTGACCGCATCTACTGGATGGGCGCGCTGATCCCGGAGCGCTTCTTCGCCGCCAAAGGCGACGCGGCCGCCTATGACAATGCGCTCATGGCCGGGCTGCCCTTCATCGGGTCGGCGCTCCTGCACATTGGCTGGACACACACCATCGTGAATGCAGGCATGCTGCTGGGCGCCGGGGGCGCGGTGTCGCGCTGGACGGGCGCACGGGGGGCGGGCGTCATGGCGTTCGCCGGCATCGTGGCGATCTCCGCCCTCGTTTCGGGCCTTGTTCACCTCTTTGTCTTTCGGCCCGACGGATCGCCGGCCGTTGGCGCATCGGGCATCGTCTCCGGCCTTGTCGGCGCGGCTCTCCTGATGATGATCGCCATGCGCTCGCGCACGCCGCGCCTGCGCATTCTCACCCTGCCCGTCCTGATCATCGTGCTGGCCTTCACCGCCTTCAACCTGTTCTTCGCATTTGCGATGGGGGCGATCAGCGCCCTTGGCATTGCCTGGCAGGCGCATATTGGCGGCTTTGTCGGCGGCATTGTGGCGTTGCGCCTTCTTGCACCGACGCCGGTGACGGGAGCACCGCTTGCGCGCGGGCGTCGATAGGGTCACTATCAGAAAATCAAGGGGACGACGCCGCGCGGGCGCCATGCACTCCATCCGCCAAGGCGCATGCCCTGTTTCGACAGAGGAGGACGCCCATGCTCATTGAGACCATTTTGCGCGCAAAGGGCGGTGAAGTCTTCACCGTGACCGCCGATGCCACCCTGCGCGCCGCCGCCGCCATCCTGGATGAAAAACGGATCGGCGCCATCGTCGCCGTCGACGCCGAGACCGGCTCTGTCGTCGGTGTCCTGTCGGAGCGCGACATTGTCCGCCGCCTTGTCCAGCATGGTGCGGCCTGCCTCGAAATCACGGTCGCCGAAGCCATGACCCGCAATGTCATCTCCATCGGCCCGAAAGAGACGATGCATGACGGCCTTGAGCGCATGACAGACCGGCGCATCCGCCACCTTCCCGTCTGCGAGGGTGACCGGCTGATCGGCCTTGTCTCCATCGGCGACCTTGTGAAGTGGAAGATCGTCGAGACGGAGGCTGAGGCCGCCGCACTGAAATCCTACGTCGCGGGCTGATCGGGCGCGCGGCCGCATGCGAATCTCTCTAGCGTGTCGCGCATGGGTATATTGCTGCCCCCTTTCCTGAACGGTCATCCCGAGGCCATTGTCGCCTTCCGGGAGGCGAGCCTCATGCTGGACCTCACCATGCGTGCGGACAGCTTCAATGCTGCGGTTAACGCCGCCCAGCAAAGCCGCATCACCAACCGCCAGGCCGCCTCCACCCTCGGCTATTTCTCCCGCCTTCCGCTGGCCGCCAAGAATTTCGTCCGCGGCGCGCTGGAGGGCGTGCCCGATCTTGGCGGAGCGCTGCACATCCTCGATACGATATGCGCAGAGCATGCCCTCGTCACCGCTGCGGTGATGCGGCGCTGGCAATCCGGCATCTTTGTCAGGCTCCCGGTGAGCCAGGCCGTGATCGCCGTCGAGCGTCACTGCATCCCCATTCCCTTCAGCGAGGCCCTCGCCGAAACCATCCGCGAGCGTCGCTCAAGCCGCTTGCGCGGCGAAGGCTGACGGCTCGCCGTTCACCGCTCACCCTTCTCCCCTCCACCCTCCAAAGCTCAGCCCCGTTCCGCGCAGGCGGCCTCCATCGCGCGGCGATAGACGAGCACATCCTCACCATCAATCTTGCGCAGCATCGGCATGGTCTCGCCAACGCCCGGCGCATCCCATTGCGTGGCAAAGTCATCAATGATCGCCAGCCGCCCGCCCAGATAGGCCCGCACATGCTCCGGGCTGAGCACCGCGAAATAGTCAAACAGCTCCAGCGGACAGCCAAGTTGCGCCTTCGCCCGGATCATCCGCGCCTCGGCATTGCCCATATATTCCGGATCAATCCCGCGATCGTTCAGGAAGGCGACGCTGCGCGGCCACTGCACCCGGTAGTAATTCCACGCATTCGGGACCATCAGCTCGGCCATGACGGCGTCCCGTCCGTCGTCCGCCAGACCCTTGCGCTCGCGATAATCGTCCATGAAGGTGCGCCCGTCGAAGCTGGTGATGCCGTGAATCACGAGGAAGGCCGACCTGTGAATGCGCGCCCGCCGCAACCCCGGCACGACAACGCTCGCACAGGCCGAGACGCACTGTCCGGCAATGATGACGGGCACATCCAGATCGTCGAGATAGTTGGCGAGCGTGATCGCCGTCAGGACATTCCCGCCCCGGCTGGAAAACACGATGCGTTCGGCCTCCGGCAACAGGTTGACGAGCGCCAGCATGTGGACCGGGAAAATCCCCGCCGTCCAGCACACCGTCCGGCCGTCGGCCAGCATCGCGACCGTCTCGCGCGGCTGCTCCAGGCATTCGGCGACGGCGGCTTCTGCGTCCGGGCCGGTCAGCCCCGCATCGAGCACGTCCAGAGACGAGTCCGCGCGGGCCGCTCCGGCCCAGACCATTGCAAGAAACGCCATGAGACCAATGCGCAACATAAGGCCACCTCCGGTCGGTCAGGGCTTGGTTGAGGCCGCCAAGATGACCATGAATTCCGGGCTTGGAAACCCCCTTGGCTGTATCAGTCACCCAGATTGCGCAAGCGTAATCCGCAATGGCCAGTGATGCCGAAGCCCGCTATAGGAGGCCATCATGACGGACACCGGCGACACATCCCCCAACTCACGCGAGCTTTCGGTCAGCGAACTTGCGGCGCGGCTGAAGCAGACCATCGAGACGGCCTTCGACCTTGTCCGCGTGCGCGGAGAGCTTGGCCGCGTCACCCTGGCCCGCTCCGGCCATCTCTACGCCGACATCAAGGACGAGGGCGCCGTGCTCAATACGGTGATGTGGAAAGGCAATGTCTCGCGCCTGCCGTTCCGCCCGGAAGAGGGCCTCGAAGTCGTCGCCGAGGGCCGTCTTTCCACCTATGCGGGCCGCTCGGCCTATCAGCTGATCGCCGACACCATGCGCCCGGCCGGCGTCGGCGCGCTGATGGCCCTGTTGGAGGAGCGGCGCAAGAAACTCACCGCAGAGGGGCTGTTCGACGCGGCGCGCAAGCGTCCCATCCCCTACCTGCCCGCCACCATCGGCGTCGTCACAAGCCCGACCGGGGCCGTCATCCGCGACATTCTCCACCGCCTTCGGGAACGCTTTCCCGTCCGCGTCATCGTCTGGCCCGCCCTTGTCCAGGGTGATCTTGCCGCCGCCCAGATCGAGGCCGGCATTCGCGGCCTGAACGCGCTGACCGGGCGTGACCGGCCCGATGTCATCATCGTGGCGCGCGGGGGCGGCTCCATCGAGGATCTCTGGCCCTTCAACGAGGAAGCGGTCGTGCGCGCCGCCGCCGAGAGCGCCATTCCCATCATCTCCGGCGTTGGCCATGAGACCGACACGACGCTGATCGACCACGCCGCCGACCGCCGCGCCCCCACCCCCACCGGCGCTGCAGAAATGGCCGTCCCGGTCCGCTCCGAACTCCTGCTTGAAGTCGAAGCCCGCCAGAACCGCCTCAAGCGCGCGCTCAGCCGCCTCACCGACCTTGCCCGCGCCAACCTTCGCAC
>JBGSUF010000345.1:0-7222 GCA_041736285.1 Hyphomonadaceae bacterium
CCCGAAGCCGCCGCCAATGCGCTTGCCGCCATCGCCCGCGACGTCGGCACGGACCTTATCCTCACAGGGCAGGTTCCGGCGGGCTGGACCGCGCCCATCGTGTCAGCGATTGCCGAACGGCTGCAGGCGCAGGGGATAGGCCTTGTCCAACTCCGCCGCCCATGGGACACCCTGTTCTGGCCCCATGCAGGCAAGGGCTTTTTCGGCCTGCGCAAAGAGATACAGGCTGTGCTGCAAACGCTCGGCCTGCCCGCCTGAGGGGCCTGCCGCCTGAGGCTCCACCCCTGGCAGCCAAACCGAAGGACCCGCCCCGACATGAAAGACATCGAGATCACCCGCGATGACGGCGAAACGGGAGGGCGCTATGTTGCCCGCCTGGACGGCCACGAGGCTGAAATGACCTATTCGCGCGCGGGCGCCACCCGCATCATCATTGACCATACCGGCGTCCCGGAAGCGCTGCGCGGGCGCGGCGTGGGTGAGGCGCTGGTGGAGCGCGCGGTGTTGGATGCGCGCCGGGATGGCCTGAAGATCATTCCCCTCTGCCCGTTCGCAAAAGCCCAGATCGAGAAACGCCCCGAATGGCAGGATGTGCTGCAATGACCGATATCACCCTCACCGACCACCCCGCCGCCGATGGCGGACGCCTGACCGCGAGCGTCGACGGCCACGAACTCCTCATTCGCTATGGCTGGACGGATGAGGGCGTCATGCGCGTCGATTTCGTCGGCATACCGCCCGCGCTCGGCGGGCGCGGACTCGGGACGCAGCTTGTCGGCGCGCTGGTCGAACACGCGCGGGCGCGCAGCCTCTCCATCGTGCCGGTTTGCTCCTTCGCCCGCACCCAGCTCGATCGGCATCCCGAATGGCACGACGTTCTAGCCTGATCGCCATGGGGCGCCTATCGCGTCGCGCCGCCGGATGCGCTAAGCGATGGCGATGACAACACCCTTCTGGAAGGCCAAGCGCCTTGAGGACATGACGCCCGGAGAATGGGAAAGCCTGTGCGATGGCTGCGCGAAGTGCTGCCTGCTGAAGCTGGAGGACGAGGACACGGGCGAGATCGCCTACACCCGCCTCCATTGCCGCCTGCTCGATGGCCAGACCTGCCAGTGCATCAACTACGCCAACCGCAAACGCCATGTCCCGGACTGCGTTCAGCTCACCCCCGCCAGTGTCGGCGAGATCAAGTGGATGCCGCAATCCTGCGCCTACCGGCTCGTGCTGGAGGGCCGCGACCTGCCCGACTGGCACCATCTGGTGTGCGGCGACCGCGACCGCATTCACCGCGAGGGCCATTCGGTCCAGGGCCGCACCGTCAGCGAGGACACCGTGCTGGAAGAGGACCAGATCGACTGGATCATCGACTGGGAAGGCAGCCCGCCATGACCCGGCATCGAGCGCTGTGAATTCATCTGCGCACGCCTGATTTTCAGGCATTCCGGCCGGTTTTGTTGCCACGGCGAAAAAGAAAAAGCAGACGCCGGGGAGCCAGCACCATAGCCCCCTGATTCTAATAGATAAAATGTCAAGAAAAACAAGCCTGGCACGGGCCGCCAGATTTCCCTTTGCGGCCGAAATCGCCTATAAAAAATGCTGATTCCATGAACTCAAACGAGAGCCGAAACCATGGCCGATACCAACCTGCCGCACGAATACGATGCTGACTCCATCAAGGTCCTGAAGGGCCTCGAAGCGGTCCGGAAGCGGCCAGGCATGTATATCGGCGACACTGATGACGGTTCCGGCCTTCACCACATGATCTATGAGGTCGTCGACAACGCCATCGACGAGGCGCTGGCCGGCCATGCCGACGAAGTCAGCGTCACCCTCTATCCGGACGGCTCGGCCGAGGTGACCGACAATGGCCGGGGCATTCCCGTCGACACCCACAAGGGCGAAGGCATCTCCGCTGCCGAGGTCATCATGACCCAGCTTCACGCCGGCGGGAAGTTCGATGGCAATTCCTACAAGGTCTCCGGCGGCCTGCACGGCGTCGGCGTCTCGGTCGTCAACGCCCTGTCGGACTGGCTTGACCTCACCATCGACCGCGACGGCAATCGCTATCACGTCCGCTTCGTCGAAGGCGGGCGCACCGAGGCTCCGCTGAAGCAGATCGGCATCAGCCCGATGCGCACCAATGGCCGCCCGCTGACCGGCACGGCCGTGCGCTTCCTCGCCTCGACATCGACCTTCACGATGACCGAATACGACCGCAAGACGCTGGAACACCGCCTGCGCGAACTGGCCTTCCTCAACTCCGGCGTGCGCATCGTCTTCCGCGACCTGCGCGGCCCCGACGAGTGGGAAAGCGTGCTGGAATACGATGGTGGCGTGAAAGCCTTTGTCCAGCACCTCAACAAGCAGCGCACTGCCCTCATCCCCGATCCCGTCTATGTCCGGCAGGAGAAGGACGGCATCACCGTCGAAGCAGCTCTCGAATGGACCGACAGCTATCACGAGAACATGCTGTGCTTCACCAACAATATCCCGCAGCGCGATGGCGGCACCCACCTTGCCGGCTTTCGCGGCGCGCTGACCCGGATCGTCAACAAATACATGGCCGAGAGCGGCATCGGCAAGAAGGAGAAGGTCGAGATCACCGGCGATGACGCGCGCGAAGGGCTGACCTGCGTGCTCTCGGTGAAAGTGCCCGACCCGAAATTCTCCAGTCAGACCAAGGACAAGCTGGTCTCCTCGGAGGTGCGCCCCGTCGTCGAGAGTGCGATGTTCGAGGCGCTGGGCAACTGGTTTGAGGAAAACCCCCCTTCCGCCCGCGCCATCATGGCCAAGATCGTCGAGGCCGCCGCCGCCCGCGAGGCCGCCCGCAAGGCCCGCGAACTGACCCGCCGCAAGTCCGCGCTCGACATCAACTCCCTGCCCGGCAAGCTCGCCGACTGTCAGGAGAAAGACCCGGCCAAGTCCGAAATCTTCATCGTCGAGGGTGATTCGGCCGGTGGCAGCGCCAAGCAGGGCCGTGACCGCTCCAACCAGGCCATCCTCCCCTTGCGCGGCAAGATCCTGAATGTCGAGCGTGCCCGCTTCGACAAGATGCTGTCCTCTGATCAGGTCGGCACGCTGATCATGGCGCTCGGCGCAGGCATTGGCCGTGATGAGTTCGACATCAACAAGCTGCGCTACCACAAGATCATCATCATGACCGACGCCGACGTTGACGGCGCCCACATCCGCACCCTCCTTCTGACCTTCTTCTACCGCCAGATGCCGGAAATCATCGAGAAGGGTTATCTCTTCATCGCCCAGCCGCCGCTGTACAAGGTCACCCGCGGGCGCTCGGAACGGTATATCAAGGATGACACCGAAATGGAGGTCTTCCTGATTGCCGAGGGCACGGATGGCGAAGTCCTGATCCTCGCCGATGGCACCGCCCTTCGGGGGGAGGATCTGCGCCGCGAGGTGCGCGATGCTGCCAATTTCCGCCTTCAGCTCAACCGTCTCGCCCTGCGCGCTCCGGCCCTCATCCTTGAGCATGCCGCCCTTTCCGGCGCGTTGGAGACCGGCGCGGGGGAGGCCCAGGCGAATCTCGCCGCCCACCGCCTCAACGAGGTTGCCCAAGAGGGCGAGAATGACTGGCAGGGCCATTTCTCCGATGCGGGCCTTGTCCTGCATCGCATGGTGCGCGGCGTCGAAGAGCGCGTCGTGCTCGACAACGCCCTGATCGCCAGCCAGGACGCCCAGCGCCTGTCGGAACGCGCCGCCCGCCTGCGCGCCACCTATGTCGAAACCTCAATCCTGCGCCACGAGAAGAACGGCGACCGCCAGGTGACCGGCCCGACCTCGCTGCTTGACGCTGTGCTCGCCTCCGGCCGCAAGGGGCTCGCCATCCAGCGCTACAAGGGCCTTGGCGAGATGAATGCCAGCCAGCTCTGGGAGACCACGCTCGACCCCAACGCCCGCACCCTGCTGCGCGTGCGCGTCGACCATGCCGACGAGGCCGACGACATGTTCTCCCGCTTGATGGGCGACCTCGTCGAACCGCGCCGCGAATTCATCGTCGAAAACGCGCTCGACGCCGAAGTGGATGTCTGACGCCAGATGCCCGACACCTCCGCCATTGCGCAGCTCGTGCAGCTTGCCATCGCGCCGGTCTTCCTGATCGCGGGCATTGGCGCGCTGCTGAATGTCATGACCTCGCGCCTTGCGCGCGTCATCGACCGCGTCCGGGAACTGGAGATGGACCTTCTGGAGCATGGCGACAGTCCGATGCGCGAAGACCAGTTGGCCACGCTGAAATATCTCGACCGGCGAATGGTGCGCATCAACTGGGCGATCACGTTTTCGACCATTGCCGCCCTGCTGGTCTGTCTCATGATCGTGACACTGTTCCTCGGCGAGTTCGTTCACCTCAATGTCGGCCAGCTTGTGGCCGGCGTGTTCATCGCGACCATGGTCGTGCTGATCCTTGGCCTCTGCTTCTTCCTCGCGGAGATTTCCATCGCGACACGGACACTGCGCGTCTCGACCATCTACCGCAGCCGATAGCCGACCTCAGCGGCCCGGCTGCGCGGTGATCCGCAGATAGGGTCGCACGGCCTTGTAACCTTTCGGGAAAAGCCGCGCGATTTCGGCCTCATCCTTCAGGCTCGGGGCGATGATGACGTCCTCGCCGACCTGCCAGTTCACGGGGGTTGCGACCTTGTGCCGGTCAGTCAGCTGCAAGCCGTCGAGCAGGCGCAGGATCTCGTCGAAATTCCGGCCCACGGAGGGCGGATAGATGATCGACGCCCGGATCTTGCGCTGCGGATCGATGACATACACCGCCCGCACGGTCAGTTTCGGGTCGGCGCTCGGGTGTATCATGTTGTAGAGCGCCGCCACTTTGCGCTCCGGATCGGCGATCATCGGGAAGTCGACGACCGCATCCTGCGTCTCTTCGATGTCCGCAATCCACGCAAGGTGATCCTCCAGTGCGTCGACCGATATCACCAGCGCCTTCGCCCCACGTTCGGCCAGCTTCTCCTTGAGCCGGGCGGTGTAGCCGAGTTCTGTCGTGCAAACCGGCGTGAAATCGGCAGGGTGGGAGAAAAACACCACCCAGTCATCGCCGATCCAGTCATGCAGCCGGATCGGCCCCTGCGTCGTTTGCGCAGTAAAATCGGGGGCCGTATCGCCCAGCAGCAGCGCCATGTTTCGTCTCCAGTCTTGATTCCTCGGCCAAACTTTGGGCTTATCGGGTTTGGCCGCAAGGCCAGTCGCCTCAACAGCCGGTTTAGGCCCACTGATAGCCATGAAACGCCTCATCCTGATGCGCCACGCCAAGACAGAGCCCTGGAATGAGGGGCTGGAGGACAGCGGACGCGCGCTGACCGTTCGCGGGAAACGTGACGCCGAACGTGTCGGACGTGCCCTCGACGAGGTGGGCATGCGCCCGGACGTCGTGCTGGTTTCGAGCGCGCGCCGCACACGCGAGACGTTTGCCGCGATGGCGCTGCACCTTGGCGGGTTGAAGCCGGTCGTGCTCGATGGGCTCTATCTTGCTGACCCGGACGAGATTGCCGAGATCGTGTTTGCCGATGCGGCAGCCGAAACCGTCATGGTCATCGGCCACAATCCCGGCCTGCACCAGCTGATGTGCGACCTGATCCGGATGGGCGGCAGCGACGACGAGATGGCGGCCCGCTTCCTGATCGAGCGCTTGCCGACCGGAACCGCCGCTGTCTTCGCCTGTGACACCGACACGGTGCCGGCGCCGTCCTCATTCCGTCTGCAGTTTGTCTTCTGGGGCCGCGAACTGTCAGAGGGCGAAACGGCCTGAGCCGGGCCTGTCAGCACATCGGCATGCCAGCATGCCAGCAACTCGGAGAGCGATCACGGGCTTCAGGATTTCAACACCCTTGCCTGCTAGGGTCATCTGAACACCCCGCCCGGTCCACGCCACAGTTCAGGAATGCCCTCAGATGAAATCCTCAACGCTGCCGCTGCTCGCTATCACGGCCTTGACCGCACTTCTGGGCGTTGTGCTGATCTCCCTCACAAATAGCGCCGATGCCATGGTCACAGCCTCGACCGGCGGCGTTTATGGCGCGCTTGTTCAGGAGGGGCTTGAGGAAAACATCCCCTTGCGCAACGCGCTTTACGGCGTCGTGATGCGGCTGCGGGAGCCTTGGGGCATTGTGCAATTGATTGGCTTGGCGCTGAGCGGCCTCGGCCTGATGGGACTGGCTCTCACTCTGCGTCGGCGAAACGACCGGCAGGGCTGATCCTGCCGGCCGTCCGCAATGTGGGTAATCCCAGCCGCTGCGAAGGGCGCTGCGCCGGGACGCCGGAACACCACCTCACCGCGCGCGTGCGACCCGGCGGCGGCGCTGTTCCAGCAGGCCGACCCGCTTTGGCGCAAAGTCATCATTCGCGGCGGCCGGCCGGATGTTCACGACCGGATAGACAACGCGCTCGTAGTCGATGCGGGCGAAGGCTTCGGGCGCGAAGGCCGCACCAGCGGTGAAGACCGAAGGACTTTGGTTCTGGATTGCAATCTGCATGTTCATCTCCTGTCAGAAACGGCCGCCACATCGCGACCCGATGAACGATGTTTATCGAATAACGGAAAGAAACGCAATCGTTTTTCGATATTATTTTATTGTTTATCGGTAATTTTCACATGTCGACGGCACGCGATCTGCCCTGTGCTTCGGCTTGCCTGCTGATTCACCTGCCTTTTTTGCCGCCGCTCCGGCAGGCGTCGGAACAGAATTTCACCTCGTCCCAGATCGCCGCCCACTTCTTGCGCCAGGTGAAGGGTCGCCCGCACGTCACACAGGTTTTTTCCGGCAGGTCAGACTTGTTTGCGACCCGTTTTCCATTGGCATTGCGCGGCATCATCCCCTCCAGCGATAAACCAGCGGCAGCAACAAGGTCAGCCCGAACACCCGGGAGACATGCGCTGCCGAAACCAGCGCCGGGTCGAGATCAAGCGCGACCGCCATCGCGATCATCGCCTCGAAACCGCCCGGCGCGAATGCAAGCAGAAGTATGTCGAGCGGGAGCCCCGTCACGGTCCAGGCCACCAGCGCCACCAGCGAAGACGCCGCCAGCATCGCCACCAGCCCGGCGAAAGCAAACAGCAATGACGCCCGCCAGTCGTCCGTAAATCCGATCGCGAGCTTGACGCCGGTCGCCGCGCCGATGATGAACAGCCCCGCTCCAAACACCACCGGATGCGGCCCGCCCGCCATGACGCCGGACAGCGTCAGCGCCGCCACCG
>JBGSUF010000131.1:0-7033 GCA_041736285.1 Hyphomonadaceae bacterium
GGTTTTGGCCGGCGTGATCGGCAGCGGCGTGCCGGCGGTGGCATCGGTCGCGGTGGCCTTACCGGAGAGCGTCTCGCCCGAGAGCGTCTCGCCAGAAGGGGTCTCGCCGGAGGGCTTCTCGCCGGAGCAGGCGGCCAGCGACAAAGCCAGGAGTGATGGCAGGAGCATACGCAGCATGGGGGTCATCCTTTCGGGGAGTCTGGCTTTCGGGGAGTCTGGCTTTCGCGGGGGCGGCACGCTGGCCCATGAACACGTGTCACAGGTTGAGCAGTTCAGGATCGCCGCCCTGCGCGGTGATGTTGATCGTCATCACTCTCTCGGCGCCAAAGCGTATCATGTAATTGGGTCCGCCCGCTTTCGGTCCGGTGCCGGACAGGCCCTCGCCACCAAAGGGCTGGACGCCGACGACCGCGCCGGTCATCGAGCGGTTGACATAGGTATTGCCCACCGGGACGGCCAGGCGCACACGCTCGCGGAATGTCTCCAGCCGCGAATGTATGCCGAGCGTCAGACCATATCCCTTCGCGTGAAGCTGCGCGCCGACGGTTTCGACATCGTCCGGATCGTATCGCAGGATATGCAGCACCGGCCCGAATTTCTCCTCCGTGATCTCGTCAAGGCTCTGAATTTCGACCAGCGCCGGGCCGAAACCATGGCCCTCGCGTGACATTTCTCCGGCATCCAGTTGCCGCTGCACCGTCCCCTTGCCGCCAGCCATCGCGTCGATGTGCGCGTTCAGCATGGCGCAGGCTTCAGCGTCGATCACCGGTCCGACATCGGTTGAAAACCCGATCGGATCGCCGAGTTTCAGCTCGTCCATCGCACCTTTCAGGCCGTCGAGGATGAAATCGGCTGTGTCCTTCGGCAGGAAGGCAATGCGAAGCGCCGAGCAGCGCTGCCCCGCCGAGCCGAAGGCCGAGACGAGAATGTCGTCGATCACCTGTTCGCGCAGCGCCGTTGTATCGACGAACATGGCGTTCAGACCGCCGGTTTCCGCGATCAGGGGGATGATCGCCCCTTCGCGCCCGGCCAGCGTCTGGTTGATCCGCCGGGCCGTCGATGTGCCGCCGGTGAACGCGACCCCGGCCACGCGCCGGTCCTTCGTCAGCGCCGCGCCAACCGTCTCGCCCGGCCCCGGAAGAAGGTGCAGCGCCTGTTTCGGAAGCCCCGCCGCCTGAAACAGCCTGACGGCTTCAAAGGCAATCAGCGGGCTTTGTTCAGCCGGTTTGGCGACAACGGTGTTGCCCGCGCCTAAAGCTGCGGCGACCTGGCCGGTGAAGATCGCCAGCGGGAAGTTCCACGGGCTGATGCAGGCAAAGACGCCGCGGCCATGCAGGGAGAGATGGTTGGTCTCGCCCGATGGCCCCGGCAGGCGCTCTGCCGCGCCAAAGCGGGTTTCAGCCTGCACCGCGTAATAGCGCAGGAAATCGACCGCCTCCCGCACCTCTGCAATGCCGTCGGCCAGCGTCTTGCCCGTCTCGCGCGAGAGGATCACCATCAGGCGAACCATGTCCGCCTCCAGCGCGTCACCCATGGCGCGAAGATGCCTGGCGCGCGCTGTCCCGCCGCACGCGTCCCACTCGGGCTGGAAAGCGGCGGCGGCCTTCAGCGCGGCATCGACATCGGCTGTGGTGGAATCGCGCACGCTGCCGACGCGGATACGGGTGTCATGCGGCGCAAACACGTCCCGTCCGGCTTCCGTGAGGGCGTGGCCGGAAATGATCGGGCCAGCCGCAATTCCCCCTCCGGCATCAAAGCGTTCGCGGGCTTGGCCGATTTGCGCACGGACGGCCGCCTGCGTCAGGTCGAGCCCGGCAGAATTGCGCCGTCCCTCACCATAGAGGAAAGGCGGCGCAGGGATGCGGGCATGGCGCTTCGGGCCGGCCTCAAGTCTGGCGATGGGGTCTTCCACCACCGTTTCAACCGGCACGTCGGGGTCAAGGAAGGTGTGCACGAAACTGGTGTTCGCGCCGTTCTCCAGAAGCCGCCGGACAAGATAGGGCAGCAAGTCCTCATGCTCACCGACCGGCGCGTAAATACGGACCTGACCGCCCGCCCCGGCCGCCTCGTAAAGCGGCTCGCCCATGCCGTGCAGACGCTGGAATTCATACGCCGTCACGCCCGCCTCGTCCGCCATCAGCCGGACCGCCGCCAGCGTGTGTGCATTGTGCGTGGCAAACTGCGGATAAATGCGCGGGCTTGCCGCCAGCATTTCACGGGCGCAGGCGAGATAGGACAGGTCGGTCGCGGGCTTGGTCGTGAAGACCGGGAAATCGGCATGGCCCTCGGTCTGCGCGCGCTTGATCTCGGTGTCCCAGTAAGCGCCCTTGACCAGACGAACCATCAGGCGCCGCCCGCTTGTCTCAGACAATTGCGACAATCGCCCGATCACATCCTTTGCACGTTTCTGATACGCCTGCACCGCCAGCCCGAGACCGCTCCAGTCGCCCAGCGAAGCCTCATGCGCGAGCCTTTCCAGCAGGCGCAGCGACAGGACGAGCCGGTCGGCCTCCTCGGCGTCAAGGCAGAGATTTATTCCGGCCGCCGCCGCCTGATCGGCCAGCGACTTCAGCTTCGGATAAAGCTCCGCCATCACCCGATCCTCGTGCAGGACCGAATAGCGCGGGTGCAGCGCCGACAGCTTGACAGAAACGCCATTGGCATGTTCCGGCGCCAGCCCATCGGGCTTGTCCGCGCCGACCTCGGCAATCGCCCGTGCATAGGCGGCCATGTAGCGCTCGGCATCTTTGGTCGTGCGGGCCCCCTCGCCGAGCATGTCGAAAGAGAAGTGCGCGGCCTCACCGGCCTTCACCATCTTGCGTCCACGTTTCAGCGCTGCATCCACCGTGCGCCCGAGCACGAACTGTTCTCCCATGATGCGCATCGCCTGCATCATGGCGGCGCGGATCACTGGCTCGCCGCTCTCGCGCACCAGCCCCTGCAGGAAACCGCCCGGCCCCTTGGTCTTGGCGTTGCGGCCGGCCCCGATGACCTTTCCGGTGAGCATCAGGCCCCATGTCGAGGCGTTGACCAGCCAGCTGTCGGCCTGCCCGGCATGCGCGCCCCAGTCGCCGGAGCGGATCTTCTCGGCGATCAGGTCATCGCGGGTTTCCGCGTCCGGCACGCGCAGCAGCGCCTCGGCGAGGCACATCAGGGCAAGCCCCTCCTGATTGGTCAGGCCGAACTCGTCGAGGAAGCTCTCGACCATGCCCCGCTTGCGCACCTGCTTGCGCGCCGTTTCAACGAGGGCGCGTGCGTCCCGCACGGCGGCGGCACGCACCGAATCGGTCATGGGCGCGGCCGCGAGCATGTCTGCAACGAGTTTTTCCTCGTCGGCAAACTTGTTCTGGTCGAGCCTGTCCCAGTCGATAAATTTTGCTGCAGTTGCGTTATGAATGGTGTCAGCCATGCCAATCTCCGGTCATCCTGGGCAATATCCGCCAATTTCGCTCCGGAGCAAGCGCGGCGTTGTGTTGCCTTGTGCGCGAGGCCCCGTCATGTTGCGTCTGCAATCCAAGGGGAGACCGCCCATTCATGCGAATCATGCTTGTCACCGACGCCTGGGAGCCGCAGGTCAACGGCGTCGTGCGCACCCTCAAGCGCGTCATCGCCGAATGCGAGGCGATGGGCCATGAGTTTCATATCGTCAGCCCGGCCGATGGTTTCCGCACCATTCCGCTGCCCACCTATTCGGAAATCCGACTGGCGCTCGGCGCGCGCGGCCAGATCGAGAAGCGCTTCCACGAGTTCGAGCCGGAGGCGGTTCACATCGCCACGGAGGGCACGCTGGGAATGGCCGGTCGGGCGATCTGCCTGAAGCACAAGATGCCGTTCACAACATCCTACCATACCCGCTTCCCGGAATATGTGGCCGCGCGATTCCCCGTGCCGACGGCGTGGGGCTATGGCTTTGTCCGCTGGTTCCACAAGTATTCCGGCAAGGTGATGGTGGCGACGCCGTCAATGCGCGTGGAACTGGAAGCGCACCGGTTCAAGAACGTCGTCGCATGGTCGCGCGGGGTCGATACCGAACTCTTCAACCCGACCCGCCGCCGCGAGGATCGCGGACCGTTCGCCGGGATGCAGACACCGATATTTCTCAATGTCGGCCGTGTTGCGGTGGAAAAGAACATCGAGGCTTTCCTCAAGCTCGACCTGCCGGGCACGAAGGTCGTCGTCGGCGACGGACCGCAACTGGACGAACTGAAGCGGAAATATCCGGCCGCGCACTTTCTCGGGGCGAAATTCGAGGTCGAGCTCGCCGAATGCTTCGCCAATGCGGACGTGTTCTGCTTTCCGAGCCTCACCGACACGTTCGGACTTGTCATTCTGGAGGCCATGGCGGCCGGCACGCCGGTTTCCGCCTATGACGCTCCGGGACCGAAGGACATCATCCCGGGATCGGATGCGGGCGCGATCAACGACGACCTGCGCCAAGCGTGTCTCGACGCGCTGGAAATGTCGCGGGAGACGGCGCGGGCCTATGCCGAAACCTATTCCTGGCGCGCCTGCGCCGAGGCGTTCATCAACAATCTCGATCCGCTGCCCGTGCCAGAGCGTCGGCGCTTCTGGCAGAAGATCAGGCTCCGCCGCCGCAAGCCCAAGCCGATCCTCCCGCCGCCGCTGGATGGTGGCAACGGAAAACCTCCGCCGGAATGAACCGACTGGCGCGGGCATGAACGAAAAAGGCCCCGCTGATGGCGGGGCCTCTCAAATTCGTTTGTGCGGAACGCTTCAGCCGGGCGCGGCGATTTTGCCTGTCTGATGCACCCGTCCATCGCGGCGCATCAGGCCGTCGCCGACAGAGCCTGTTTCCGTCGCAGGTCTGCGTTCAGGCGGCTTCCTGCATGAGGCGGCGGGCCTGCTCGACCCAGCCTTCCCGCTGGACGCGGCCCTTGAAGGCGAGATGATCGTCGATCCACTCGCACTGTTCCGGCGTCCATGCTGCGATCTGCGAGAAGTGGAAGATGCCGAGTTCGTTCAGGAGCGTGTTCAGCTTCGGGCCGATGCCCTTGATGCGGGTCAACTCATCGGCCTTGCCCTTCGGCGCGGCGAGAAACTCCGGCTTGCGGGAGGCGACGGGCTTGCCTTCGAAGGTGGCGATCTCCAGCGTCGGCTTGACCATTTCGCGGGTCTTGCGGACCAGTTCGGTGGCGGCCTTCTGGCCCTCTTCGGTGAGTTTCTCAGCCGCTTCGGCCGCGCGGGCGACCGCTTGCGACGTGGTTTCCTGAACGGCTTCGGCATTCTCGCGCAGTGTCGGCATCATGCCGTCGAGCGTCGAATACTTGTCGAACACGCCGGTCCAGAATTCGCCCGGCGCGCGCACCGCCCATTTCGACCAGCCCGGCATCGACTGGACGATTTCGGCAAGCCGGGTCCATGCTGCAATGTTGGCGTCGGCCATGGCGTGGAAGCGTTCACGCACGCGGGTCTCGTCCATTTCCACGGTAACCGCAGGGACCGGGATATCGACGCGCGTCATCTTGAAGCCGAGCGCGTTCTCGTCGCTCGCAAAATAGGTCATCTGGCGGAGCATGAGCTTTTGCAGGTCCAGCGCCGTCTCGATCTGGGCGGCCATCATGCTGCGAGAGAGCTTCAGAGGGTCGAAGAACACATCCATCGGTTTCGTCATCACATACACTCCCATCCACGGCCCGGGGCGAAATCCAGAGGCTGCAAGAAAACACTGACACTAAAGAGTTAACATAATTTGCTGCGCCGCACAATAGATTTGCCCGATTTTGTGACAGTCGTGTCAAGTGGCATGCATTGCGGCTTTTCCGACCCTTTGCCGGAGCGGTTTGCCGGGGGAGGGTGGAACGCTGCGCCGACGGGCCAGGGCGGGGGGACTTGGATTTGCCGTGATTTGCCGCCAAACCGTGACATGGCCGCCGCGGCCGCGCATGACAGGGCCAGTGCGATGACAAAGCTTTACCCGTCCGATACGTCCGCAACATCCGGCAATGCCGAGGCCCCGCGCGGGCCGGGGCGTGTGCTGGTCTTCGATTCCGGCGTTGGCGGGCTGACCGTCGCCCGCGAAATCGCCGTGCAGCGGCCCAGCCTTGGCATGGACTACGCCGCCGACACGGGCTTTTTTCCGTATGGCGACAAGTCTGACGCGGCACTGCGCGCGCGCCTGCCTGATGTCTGTGCAGCCCTTTATGCGGCCTGCCGGCCCGACGTCTTCGTCATCGCCTGCAACACCGCCTCGACACTGGCGCTGGACGAGGTGCGTGCCGTGCTGCCTGTGCCGGTCGTCGGCACGGTTCCGGCGATAAAGCCCGCCGCCGCCATGTCAGCGACCGGCACCATTGGCCTGCTCGCGACGCCCGGAACCATCAGGCGGGCCTACACGGCGCAACTGATCGCGCAGTTCGCCGCCGCAAAGCGCGTCATTCTTCATGGCTCGATCGAACTGGTCGCGTTGGCGGAGGCGGTTGCACGGGGGGAGGCGGTCCCCGACCAGCCCTTTGCTGACGCGCAGGCGCCCTTGTTTGCGGCGGAAGGCGGCGAGGACATCGACACGATTGTGCTCGCCTGCACGCATTTCCCGCTCGTGCGCGGCCAGCTCATCGCCACCGCGCCGCGGCCTGTGTCCTATGTGGATTCAGGCGCCGCCATCGCGCGCCAGACCATCCGTGTGCTGCCGGAAAATACTCAATCCGGCGGGCAGGGAGGAACAGCCTCCCTCACCCGCCCGCCGGACGAGACGGACGGCATTACGCGCGTCCTCAGACGTTACGGATTTCCGGACGTTCAGTTCGTGGCTTGCGAGCCGAACGCGACGACTTCGGCCGATGCCGCGCCATAAAGGCTCGGCCACGGCGCATCCTGCACGACCAGCGTTTCAGCTTCACCGAAGCCGTTGAAGCGGGTCGCCATCGCGCGGCCATAGGCGCCGATGTTGCCGAACTCGATGTAATCGCCTTCGGTCATGCCGGCCGGCAGCCAGACCTTTTCGGCCAGGACATCGGTCGAGTCGCAGGTCGGGCCGTACACGGTGTATTCCACCATCCGGCCCATCTTGCGGGCA
>JBGSUF010000153.1:0-2083 GCA_041736285.1 Hyphomonadaceae bacterium
GCAAAGGCGGCCATTGCGCGCGCCGGATCGGGCGTTGCCGGCCCATCCGAACGGGCGACGGCAGGTGCCATGATCTGGCGCCGGACCGACGCCCCGCCGCATTCCGGACAGTCCAGCATTCCACCGACCTCAAGCCGCTCATAGGCCGCCGAGGACTGGAACCACGCCTCGAACTCGGCCTCGCATGCGCAGATCAGCGTGTAGCGTATCATCGCCCTCTGTCAGCCTTCCAGCATCGCATCGAGCTTGCCGCTACGGTCCAGCGCATGCAGTTCGTCAGAGCCGCCGATATGCTTCTCGCCGATGAAGATTTGGGGAAATGTCGCCGCGCCGCCCGCCCGGTCGATCATCTGACGGCGCAGGTCGGGGCTCATGCCCGCGTCGATATGCTCATACTCAACGCCCTTCCGGTCGAGAAGTCCGAGCGCCCGCGTGCAAAACCCGCAGAACTGGCGCGTATAGATCGTGACCTTCGCCATCGTGTCTCCTTTGTTCAGGGCGGGATCGCAGTCTGCATGGGCCCGCCAGCACGTCGTCAGGATATAGTATCTATACCCCCCGGCACAACGCGGGCGAGCGTCAGCACATCAACGTTCGCCGCGCCCGCACTGCGCAAAGCGTGGGTGCAGGCGGTCAGCGTCGCGCCCGTGGTCAGCACGTCATCGACAAGGACGATCCGCCGCCCGCTGACCTTTTCCGCCCGGCCAGCGCGCACCCTGAAGGCCCCGGCGACATTCTTCGCGCGTTCGGACGGGGAAAGTCCGGCCTGGCTCGGTGTGCGCTTTGCCCGCACCAATGCATCGACACTCATCGGAACACCGCTCACCCGCGCGGTCGCCGATGCCAGCCAGCCCGACTGATTATAGCCCCGCTTCGCAAGTCGCAGATAATGCAGCGGCACAGGCACCAGAATGTCGGCGGTTTCGAGGATGTCGGCTGCGGCGGCCGCAATCCAGACACCCATTTGAGCCAGCCGCTCACGCCGTCCGCTATGCTTGAGGGCGAGCACCATCGCCCGTGAGCCATCGTCATAAGCGAGCGCCGCCCGCGCCTGATTCCAGACCGGCTCATTGGCAATGCACCCCGCGCACATCGTCTCCGCGCCAAGGTCGATCTGCGTCGGCATGGCGCAGCGACGACAGACCGCGCCGCCAATGAACGTCAGCGGCGGTTGCATCGTCCGGTCATCGGCCGGCCAGATCGCCTGCATGACCCGCCCCACGGTTTCTTTGCGCCGTCTCTTGGACGAGGGCCCCATCTCCGCCATATCCCCCCAATGACCTCTACCGGAACCGCGGACACCGCGCCGCACACCATCTTTGACCGCGCTGCCGTGCGACGCCACCGCGATCGCGCCGCCCGGGACTTTGCCCGATTTGACTTCCTCAAGGCCCGCCTGTCGAGCGCTCTTGTTGAACGACTGGCCGACGTCAACCGGCGCTTCGGCGCGGCGCTCGACCTTGGCTGCCACACTGGCGGGCTGGCCTCGGCGCTGATCGCATCGGGACAGGTGGATCATGTCACAGCCTGCGACCTTTCCGCCGCCATGGTCGCGCATGTCCCGGACACCGGTCACATCAAAGCGCTGACAGCGGATGAAGAAGCGCTGCCCTTCGCGCAGGCGCAATTTGACCTTGTCGCCAGCGCCATGTCGCTGCACTGGACCAATGACCTGCCGGGCGCGCTGATACAGGCCCGCCGCGTCCTGAAGCCGGACGGGCTGTTTCTGGCCGCGTTGATCGGCGGGGAAAGCCTGTCGGAGCTGCGTCGCTGTCTGGTCGAGGCGGAGGCGGGCATCACCGGCGGCGCAAGCCCCAGAGTGTCGCCCTTCGTTGACGGGGTTGATGCTGGCCAGCTCCTCCAGAGGGCCGGTTTCGCCATGCCGGTCAGTGACACAGACCGCCTGACGGTGCGCTACCGCTCCCTGCCGCACCTAATGCACGACCTGCGCGGAATGGGCGAGACGGCCGCGTTCTCGTCGCCGTCCCGGCCGCTCCGGCGCGACGTTCTGCTTCGCGCCGCTGAGCTTTACGCCGCCCGCCATGCCGACACCGACGGACGCCTGCCGGCGCGGTTCGATATT
>JBGSUF010000155.1:0-8836 GCA_041736285.1 Hyphomonadaceae bacterium
CCGGCCGCCGGCCGAAACCCGCGTCGTCGCGGCCATGTCCGGCGGCGTCGACAGCTCCGTCGTGGCCGCCCTGTTGAAGGCGCAGGGCTATGACGTCGTCGGCATCACCCTTCAGCTTTACGACCACGGCGCCGCCATCGCAAAGAAGGGCGCGTGCTGCGCCGGGCAGGATATTCACGACGCGCGCAATGTCGCTGACCGGATCGGCATCCCGCACTATGTCCTCGACTATGAAAGCCGCTTCCGCGAGGCGGTGATGGAGGATTTCGCCGACACCTATCTCGCCGGTTCGACCCCCATCCCCTGCATCCGCTGCAACCAGACCGTCAAGTTCCGCGACCTGATGCAGACCGCGCTGGATCTCGGCGCCGACTGCATGGCGACCGGCCACTATATCCAGCGACGTGAAGGCCCGGACGGCCCCGAACTTCACCGCGCGGCCGATCCCGGCAAGGACCAGTCCTATTTTCTGTTCGCGACCACCGCCGAGCAGCTTGCCATGCTGCGCTTCCCGCTTGGCGGACATGACAAGAGCGTGACCCGCGCCCTCGCGGATGCCTTCGACCTGCCCGTTGCCAGCAAGCCCGACAGCCAGGACATCTGCTTCGTGCCCGATGGCAATTACGCCAAAGTCGTCGAGAAACTCCGCCCTGGCGCCGGCCGCGCGGGCGAGATCGTGCACATGGATGGCCGCGTCCTCGGCAGCCACGAAGGCGTGATCCACTACACGGTCGGCCAGCGCCGCGGCCTTGGCATTGCCACCGGCGAGCCGCTCTATGTCACCAAGATTGATGCCGCCCGCCGCCATGTCATCGTCGGCCCGCGCGAGGCGCTCGACACCGCCGCCCTCATCCTGACCGAGACCAACTGGCTCGGCTCCGGCACGCTTGCGGCTGCATGCGAGGCCTCTGCGACCGTGCTGGCCCGCGTGCGCTCCACCCGTGAGCCACGCTCGGCCCGTCTCGCCTTGATTGATGGACAGCCCGCCGTGCGTTTCGATACGCCGGAGGAAGGCGTCGCGCGCGGACAGGCCTGCGCCCTTTACGATCCGGCCAGCGAAACCCGCGTCCTCGGCGGCGGCTTTATCGCCGCGACGATCAGCGCGGCCGGTGAGGGATAAGCCGGTCGCGCACGCACTCAGAAACGCTGTGAAACCGTCAGCCTCACACTGAGATCGTCCGAAGCGTCCGTGAGCCCCGCCCGCGCGCCAAATCGCACACCCAGCCCGCTCTGGAAGCGAGAGGACAGATACGCGCCCGCAACATGCCCCTGCGTGTCGAGCGGCTCGATCTTGCGCAGTGCACCGATGTCGCTCAGCAATTCAGCTCCGGCCGTCCAGTCCCCGCCCCAGGCCCTGAACGCGTCGAGGTCGCGCGTCAGTTGCTGGCGCAGTTCGAGGCCCGCACCCGCCTGCGCCCCGGCCCCGACCTGAAATTCGAAAATCACATTGCCGCGATATTCCCAGCCATCGCCAAACGCCCGCGATCCGATCAGCCGCAAGTCGATCTCGTCTGCCGAATCGCGCGCACTGACCACGTAGGCGACCCGCGCGCCGAAGCTGTAATCCCCCTCGGCGGGCGTGAAATCGAACCGGTTCTCGAAGGTCAGGCTTCGATGTTGCCAGCCCTCAGCGTCCGTTCGCCCCTGTTCGGCGATGACACGAAGGCCGTAACGCTGCGTGAAGCCATGGTCCCAATGCGTCCGCCAGCGCCACTCCCCGTCGTCAACACCGGCGAGGCGGGACTCGATCGCCGTGCGCCCTTTCGTGACGCCAGCGCTGCCGGTATCGCCGACAGGCGACTGCGCGTGCGCCTGACCGGCGGGTGACAGGGCGATCAGCGCGAGGAGCGCGACAAGCGAAGCAAACAGGGTACGCATCGACAGTTTTCTCCCGGAAACGGCGTGAATTAGGCAATAAAGCCGCCCATGCAAGCCTGGTTCCAGAGAAAATCGTCACCTTTGCGGGCCGCGCACCCCGCCTCAGCGGTCCTTCGGATCGAGCGCGTCGCGCAGGCCGTCACCGATGAAGTTCAGGCAAAGAAGCGTCACCATCATCGTCAGCGCCGGCGCAAACAGCTGGTGCGGTGCCTGCTCCATATTGTCCTTGCCGATCGCGATCAGTGATCCGAGAGATGTCAGCGGTTCGTTCACGCCGAGGCCGATGAAGGACAGGAAGCTTTCCAGCAGGATCACCGTCGGAATGGTCAGCGTGACAAACACCGCCACCGGCCCCATCACGTTCGGCAATATGTGCCGGCGCACGATGTTGAACCGCGAGACGCCGGCCGCCCGCGCCGCCTCGATGAACTCGCGGCCCTTCAGCGCCAGCGTCTGCCCCCGCACGATCCGCGCCATGGTCAGCCACTCCACCGCCCCGATGGCGAGGAAGATCAGGATGATGTTGCGGCCGAACGCCACAACCAGAAGGATGACGAAAAAGATGAAGGGCAGCGCATAGATCACATCCACGATGCGCATCATGATCTGGTCGGCCCACCCGCCGAGATAGCCCGCCGTCGCGCCCCATGTCACACCGATCACGAGACTGACCAACGTCGCGACAAAACCGACGAGCAGCGACATCCGCAGCCCGACCATCAGCCGCAACGCCAGATCCCGGCCCTGAAGATCGGTCCCCAGCGGATGAAACGGCGCCAGAGAGGGCGGCGAATTGCGCAAGGTCGAAAGGTCGGTGAGCTGGTACGGCCAGAACATCGGCCCGACAATCGCCACCAGCACGAGCAGGCCGAGCACGATCATCGAGACCATCGCCGCCTTGTTCCGCACAAGGCGCGTGCGGGCGTCATCCCACAGCGAGCGTCCGGCAATCGCTGCCTTCAGCGTCTCGGTGTTGCGATTGAGGTCGAGCACGGTCCCGGTCATTCGTAGCGCACCTTCGGGTCGAGGACCGCGTAGAGAATGTCAGCGATCAGGTTGAGGAGAATGATGAGCGTCGCAAACAGGATGACGACGCCCATCACGAGTGTGAAATCGCGGTCGAGCGCGCCCTGCACGAAATAGCTGCCGACGCCCGGCAGGGTGAAGATGCGCTCGATGACCAGCGATCCCGTCACGACGCCCGCCGTGGCCGGACCGACAAAGCTGATCAGCGGCAACAGGGCCTGTGGCAAGGCATGGCGAAATATCACTTCCCGCTCGGACAATCCCTTGCCCCGCGCAGTGCGGATATGGTTGGAACGCAGCGTCTCGATCATCGAGGCCCGCATCAGCCGGGAGATGATCGCGATGTAAGGCAAAGACAGCGTCAGCACGGGCAGCGTCATCGTCGCGACCGTCATGTGGCCGGTGTAGAAATCAAGCCCTCCCGGCGGCAACCAGGCGAGCCACACACCGAAGATCAGGGCCAGAATCGGACCCGTGACGTAATTGGGGATGGAAATCCCGACCATGGCGAAACCCATGGCGCCATAATCGGCGGCCGTATTCTGTTTCAGACCGGCAAATATCCCGATCGCCCCGCCGACGATCAGCGCAATCAGCATGGCCGAAAAGCCGAGCGTCATGGAGATCGGCAGGCCGTCGCCGATCATTTCCGCGACGGTCTTGTCCTTGGTCTTGAGCGAAGGGCCAAAATCGCCCTGCAGCACTCCGCCGAGATAACTGGTGTATTGCTGCCACATCGGCTTATCGAGACCGTACTGGGCCTCCAGCGCGGCGAGGGCCTGCGGCGACTGGCGACCCTCGGCCGAAAACGGACTGCCGGGCGCGAGCCGCATCATGAAGAAGGCGAGCGTGACGATGACCAGCAGCGTCGGCACGGCGATCATCAGGCGCTTGCCCACATAGGTCCAGGGAATGCGCGACAGCGCCCGCTTAAGGCCGTTCATCCGGTTTCCGTCTCCCGACATGGCCACAGCCGCACGGAGCCCCCGACTTGAAGGCAAAGCGCAGGCCGCGACGGTTTGCGCTCCGCGCGCATTCGTGCTTTGCCTAACTTCGCGGCGCAGGCGTCGTTGTCAACAGCGGACACACAGGGGATGGTTCATGCTGGATATCCGCAAGGTTACGGATGATTTTTCCGTGTCCCCGCAGATTTCACCACAGGACATGCAGACACTCGCGGCGCATGGTTTCCGGCGCGTGATCTGCAATCGTCCCGATGGCGAGGAAGCCGGCCAGCCCGATCATGCCGCCCTGCGCGCGGCGGCCGCATCGGCCGGACTCGACTGGGTGCTGATCCCGGTAGCAGGCCGCCCGGACGCTGACGCCGTCGAGCAGACTGCGCATCTTCTGGCGCGCGGATCGGTTCCGACGCTGGCCTTCTGCCGCTCCGGCACGCGGTCGATCACGGTCTGGGTGATGGCCAATATTGCATCAGGTGCGCTCAGCGTCGACAGCGCGCGTGCAAAAGCGCGCGCCGCAGGCTATAATCTCGGTTAATGGACAAGTTACGATCCGACGGTGAACGCACAACCGGGATGGAAAGTTCCGGCGGTTGCGATATATCGCGTCATCAAACCGATTCCGACCCGTTGGGCGAGATCCGGACCGACGCTCAGGAGATGAAGATGAACCAGCGCAACTGGCTGAAAGACTTCAAATATTCTGACGGTGTCATTCACGTCAAGAAAACCGGGCACACGATCCCGAACAACTGGTCGCTCTGGCATGGCATCTTTACGTGGATGACGTTCTACACGCTGGCGCAGGGCTGGCGATTCTGGCGTTTCCTGTCCGGCAAGAAGCGGCCGCGCGTGGCGTTTTCGCCCGACAAGCCGCGTCCGTGGTATTTCATCTGGCCCGTGCTCGCAGCCTCCGGTGCGCGAATCGTCGATGACGCCAGCGCCGCCGACATCGTCTTCCACTTCGATGACAGCACGCTGTCGAACAATCCCCCGCCGGCCAATCTGCGCCCCGGCACACGCCTTGTGAACTTTGGCTGCGTCGATGTGTCCAAGACCGTTGTTGCGACCGCCTGGAAGGCGGCGTCCGGCTATGATCTCGCCGTCGATCCGCGCACATGGTCCGGTCCGATCGTGGAGAAATCCGAGAAGAATGCTGCCCATGACGGCCGCGTCATCGAAGGCCCGTTCGAGCCCGCTCCGGACAAGACCTACCAGCGGCTGATCGACAACGAGATCGAGGGCGGCCTCGTCGAGGATCTGCGCGCCTGCATCGTTGGCGGCAAGCCGGCCATCGTCCTTCGCAAGCGCCGCCCGCTGGAGCGCCGTTTCCTCAATGAAAACATGGAAGTCATTCTCGACAAGCCGGAGAATGTCTATTCGGCCGCGGAGATCAGGCTGATCACCGATTTTGCCTCCCACATGGGTCTTGAATGGGGCGGCGTTGACGTTCTGCGCGACCGCCACTCCGGCCAGATCTTCATCGTCGACGCCAACAAGACCGACATGGGGCCGCCCATTGCCATGTCACTTGGCGACAAGCTGAAATCGACCCGCCGTATGGCGATGGCTTTCGTGAACGCATTTGCGCCTTGACACGCGAGAAGCCGGCAAGTTTTTCCTCCCGCAACCGTGATCAGACCGTGACGCGACATTGTCACAACCTCCTGCTAGGCCCACGTGCATGAGCATCCCTTTCGTCCGCCATTTCGAGTTTGAGTACGGGCAGGCCGCGCAGGTCTCCCCGCTCGTGCGCCGCGTCATCGCCAACAATCCGGGCGCGTTTACCTTCACCGGTACCGGCGTCTATATCATCGGCCATGGCAAGGTCGCGGTGATCGACCCCGGCCCCGATCAGGCAGCCCATTTCGAGGCGCTCAAGCGCGCGCTGGATGGGGAGGAGGTTTCACACGTCCTCGTCACCCATTCCCACATGGACCATTCCCCCCTCGCCCACCCGCTCGCGGAATGGGCAGGCTGCATGGTCTATGCCGGCGGCGCCGCCATCCCGACAGAGGGCGATGTCCGCATGGAGGCCGGCGACGATCTCTCCTTCCGGCCCGACGTCGAAATCTCCGAAGGTCACACCTTCTCCGGCCCCGGCTGGACGATTGAGGCCATCGCCACGCCGGGCCACACCAGCCACCATTTCGCCTACGCCCTGCGCGAGGAGAACTGCTGCTTCACCGGCGATCACATCATGGGCTGGTCGACCACCGTCATCTCCCCGCCGGACGGCAATATGGGCGATTACTACAAGAGCCTCGAAAAAATCCGCGATCGCCGCTTCGACACGCTCTGGCCAACGCATGGCCCGCCCGTGAACCAGGACGCGTCGGGTTTCGTCCAAGCCTATCTGAACCACCGCCATGCCCGTGAGGCCGCCATTCTCGACCGCCTCGCCAAGGGTGAGGAGACCATACCGGTGATGGTGGAGACGATTTACGCCGCCGTCGATCGCAAGCTTCACCCGGCCGCCTGCCATTCGGTGCTGGGTCACATGATCCATCTCGTCGGCGAGGGCCGCGTGGAGACCGATGCGGCTGTCCCGGGCATACGCTCCCGCTATCGCCTCGCGACCGGGCACGCCCACTGAAAAGCCCGGCCCCTCAACGGGGCCGGGTCGCCAGTCTAACTATCCCTCAATTCACCCGGCGTGCCAGCGCGTCCATGTACCGTGACAGGCGCAAGGCGTTGGCTCCGATGTCGGACAGGCCAACGCGGCTGATCGAGCGCATGTCGACGCGGGCGCCGCCATCCTCGGTCGGTCGGACGCGGATCGCCACATCATCCTTGAAGCCGAAGGCGCCGGTGCGCGCTGTCGCCTCGATCTGGCCCTCGCTCGTGCCGGTGGCGGGCGTTTGCGAGACAATCTCCCAGCCTTCCGACTTCACCAGATCCACCGCCAACGCATAGACCTTTGTCGGGTCGGCGCGGGTGTAGAGCGTGGCGATCTGCGGATATGGCCCCCCTTCCCCGGGCGCAACGCTGAGCGTCGGGTCATTCTCCGCCGCCTCCTGCACGTCGGCAACGCGCTTGCCGCCGGTTTTCGGCCAGTTCGCCTCCGCTGTCATCGCAACGAGCGGATCGTCCTCGACCGGATTGATTGCGCCGTCTGCCGCCCGCGCCGCCATCATCGCTTCGGAAAAGCGGATCGGATCATCCCAGTCGGTCTGCACGTCGTGCAGCGGCGGCAGGGTCAGCGCCAGTTCCCTGAAGCTGTAAAGTCGGCCGAGTATCGTCCCCGCGATCAGGATGGCGAACAGCGCAAGGATGACAGGCTTCACCCGCGGGGCCTTCACCACGCCAATCAGGAGGGCGATGACACCGAAACCGAGCGCGGCCATTGCGAGCTTTGAGCCCCATCCCGTCGCGAGCGTCCCGAACCCGTAGAGCGGCGCCCACCAGCGCACGCTCGACCCGTAGGCCGCCAAGGCAAACCAAACCACGACCAGCGCCGAAAAGCCGAGCGCGGCCCATGCCAGTTTGCCCCGCCAGCCCGGATTGGCGAGTTCCTGTGTCGTCGGCCCCTGATCGCTCATCGCATTCCTCCTGCAGCGGGTTTCTGGCGCACACTTAACCCATGTCGCCCCGGTGTCGAGTGTCGGCCGATGTCGGCGTGGTCATTCGCGACCCGTGATTGAGGGGTGGCAGCGCCGTCGATCCGGGCTATTACATCTTGTCCGCAATTACGGTAAGCCGTCCGCCATGAGCGATCCCAAGACTCCCGAAGACCAGAGCCCTGAACCGAACGGCGAAACCGAGGCCGAAGCGAAGTCGCCCGCCGCCGCCGCCGATGAGGCGCCAGCGCAGCCGCCCCTCGTCGATGTCGAGCCGGACATCGACCTGATCGCTGCCGAGGCCGCCGACGCGGACGCCGTGTCGGATGACCCTGCCGACCAGAGCAGGCCGAAGCCTCGCCCGGCGGACGCCGTCAAGTCCGCCATCATGGGCATGGTGCCGGCCAATATGGCGCCGTATCTTTCGCTTTCGCGGGTCGATCGCCCGGCCGGTTTCTGGCTTCTCGCCCTGCCCTGTTTCATCGGCCTTGCCTTCGCGCGGCTGGATGAGGGCTGGCGCTGGATCGACCCTGTCTGGCTCATCCTCTTTGCCATCGGCGCGATAGCCATGCGCGGCGCCGGCTGCACCTGGAATGACATTCAGGACCGCGAGATCGACGCCGGTGTCGCGCGTACGGCCGGTCGCCCCATCCCGTCCGGACAGGTCACCCTGTCGCAGGCCTGGATGTGGCTTGGCATGCAGCTTGTGGTCGGCTTCCTCGTCTGGGTCTGCCTGCCGCTCGATGCCAAGATCGTGGCCCTCCTCGCCATTCCTCTGGTCGCCGCCTACCCGTTCATGAAGCGCATAACGTGGTGGCCACAGGCGTGGCTGGGCATGACGTTCAACTGGGGCGTGCTGGTGGCCGCCGCGACCGCGGGCGATGTCACCCTGCTCTCGGTCATCCTGTTTATCGGCATGGCCTTCTGGACCATCGGGTATGACACGGTCTACGCCGTCAGCGACCGCGAAGATGATGCGCTGATTGGCGTCAGGTCCACCGCCCGCCTGTTCGAAGGGCGCACCGGGCTGGCGGTTTTCTGCTTCTACCTCGCCGCCGCGACCCTCATCGCGCTGGCCGCCTGGATTGCGGGCGCCGGACGGATTGGCGCGCTGACGGTTCTGGCCTTCCTCGCCCATGGCACATGGCAGGTCTTCTGGCTCAAGCGCTCTCGGGAGTCCGCCGCCCTGCCGATCTTCCGGTCCAACGTGTTCGCGGGCGGCATCCTTTTTGCTGGCCTCGCGCTGGCCGCCTTCTTCGCCTACGACCGCCGCGCGCCGCAGGTCGATCCCCGCCAGGGACCGGCGGTCCGCTGCCGGGACGTCGCCATCGGCTACGCCGAGCGGAAAATCGCCGACGACATCACGCTGGAAATCGACCACGGCACGCGGGCCGCCATCGTCGGTGACAACGG
>JBGSUF010000194.1:0-5515 GCA_041736285.1 Hyphomonadaceae bacterium
CCCTTCGCCGCATGTTCGGCGCGCGCAAAGCCTGTCCACTCGCCCTCGCGCAGTTCCGGTATCGCCGACGCCGGAAGTTCGGCCAGCCGCATCGAGCGCCGGTCCGGGCGGCGATAGACTGTCAGCGTTGTGCCAGCGCGGATGGCGAAGACCTGGCCTGCACGCACCCGCGCCGCCCAGTCTGTCTCCCGCTGGTTGCCGCGCGCCGTCATGCCTCGCGCCCCACGCGGATCTGTTCGCGCAGACCGTAAAGTCGCTCGATCACGGTTTCGAGTTGCTCGATCCAATGGTCGAAATCGGGGTCGTCGCGCCGGTCCTCGATCTGGTGGCAGGCGTGCGATACCGTCGAGCGGTCACGGCCGAACGCCAGCGCGACCTTTGCGAGGCTCAGCCCGGACGTCACATACATCAGATACATTGCCAGCTGGCGGCCGCGCGCGGCGGCGTCACTGCCGCGCCGACACCCCGCAAGATCTTCCGCCTCCAGCCCCATGACGAACACCGTCAGGTTTATGGCCAAGTCCGCCTCGTCCGCGTTCGGGGGGCGATATTCCTGCCGCATGGTCACTCTCCTCAACATAACCGAGGAGAGCATAGCTTGAAATTCCTATTTGTAGGATACTATTCCTAAAAATTGCGATCAATTGTTTACGCGGCGAATCGCGAAACAGTCGCCCCACCATTGTTTTTCATCTCTTTTTCCAGCATTCCGGACATGGCGGCGGCCGCATCCGTCTCGCCAGCTTCATGCCCGACTGTAGGATATCGGTCATGACACAGGACCAGAGACGCGCCCGTGACATCGCATGTCATCGGCAAACGCAGCCAGGCATGGACAATCCGGCTATTGGTCGTCGTCATGCCCGTGATCGGACGACGGCGATCCACTGCCGCCAGCACGCCCTCTCGCCAGGCGCGTGTACACAGGCCGGGAAACTCGCAGACCGTGCGCCCGCGCGGCATAAGCCCCAGCGTCTCGCGGATCTGGCTCCCCGACAGGCGGAAGGCGAGCCGCCCGTCCGTCATCACTTCGAGGATGGACATGCGCGCCAGCCAGCGGTGCATCTCCCCCGGATTCAGCATGTTTCGTGTCGGGAGCCGACTGGCCTGCGCCATCGCAGCCCAGTAATCGACAATGCCGCGCTGTTCTGCGCGAAGAGAATCGGCAATTTCTATGCCCATGAGAGTCAACCCCTTGAAAGCCTGCCCAGCACAGTGATGCCGCTATTCGGGAGACGAGATCAAGCCAGTTTGATGCAATTTTCTAACTGTTCGTTCACGCTTTTTCGTTTCATTTACAGAACAGTATCCAGATGTAGCGACCCGAGCCGCGTAGCGACGCTACAGATTCCGTTTTTCTGTGAAAAACCCGATCACAAAAAATTATGCTTTTGGGAGCATCTGTCACGGCCCTGATTCCAAAACGAAAAAGGCCGGACCTCTCTGGCCCGGCCCCGTTCGTCTTCTCCGGCTGAACCTGCGTCAGCGCGCCTGTCCAAGCCCCATCTTCTTGGCCAGCCGCGAACGCTCGCGCGCATAGCTTGGCGCGACCATCGGATAGTCATGGGGAAGGCCCCACTTCTCGCGATACTCCTCCGGGCTCATCCCGTATTTGGCGCGCAAGTGCCGCTTCAGCGACTTGAACTTCTTGCCGTCCTCCAGGCAGATGATGAAATCATCCTGCACCGATTTCTTCACCGGAACGACAGGCTGGAGGTCTTTCGGCGCGATACGCGGCGCAGGTCCGTCCAGCGTCCCAAGTGTTGCGAAGATATCGCGGATCAATCCCGGCAAGTCCGCCGAGGGCACAGGATTGCTCCCGACATAGGCCGAGACAATTTCACTTGTCAGTTCAACCAGGGTTCCGCGATCCATACCATCAAACATCTGCCCGCCATTCTGAGAATGCCCATCAGCCATAACGGCTACTCCCTCCCGTAAACACACAATGCCGGACTTTTACAAAAAAGTGTCGTATGTAAAGCGAGAATAGCAGTGCCTTTGCACTTCGGGATGAAGTGAAAGCGGTAGACTTAACACCTTTGTGCTTATCCTGCTTCAGTCTGCAACAATAAGTGTCACAACAAGCACAATACCGAGGACGATCGCGGTCCAGATCGCCATGGAGCGGTTGATCCCCCCGCGAGACAATTCCCCTTGCGGGCTGCTGGCCGCTTCAATTCGGTCGTAGACGGCGCTGAACACCTTGCCGAACGCGCCGCTCATGGCCGGCCCGGCCTTGTTCCACACCGCATTGGCCCATTTGGCGGTGTCATATCCGACCTTGCGATAGGTCCAGTCGAAGTCGAGGATCACGCCTCGCTTCTCGGCCGGATAGGCCCCGATCCGCTTCAGGAAGATAAAGGCGAACATCGCCAGGATCAGCAATTGCATCTGCGTCAGGAGATGGCTCGCCGTAAACGCCTGATACGCCATCGCCTCGCCCGGGAAGGGCAGCTTGGCATAGAGCCATTCATAACCAAATCCCGGCAGGAAGCCCGGCAGGCCGATGAAGATGCAAAGGAATGCCGCCAGCCCCATCGCCAGCAACATGTTGAACGGTGCCTCCTTGACGCGCTTGCCGCTGTCATGGCCGAAGAACGCAAAATACGGGATCTTGATGCCGGAATGCTCCAGAACGCCCGCCGAGGCGAACAGCAGCATCCCCCAGATCACGAACATTCCCTGCTCGGCCACCGCCGACATCGTCAGCGACTTGGCAACAAAGCCCGAGAACAGCGGAAAGGCGGAAATCGACGCTGCCCCGATGAGGCAGAACACCGCCGTCATCGGCATCGAGCGGAAAAGTCCGCCCAACTCGCTCGCCTTGGCCGTGCCCGTCCGGTAGAGCACCGCCCCGATGCTCATGAACAACAGCCCCTTGTAGATGATGTGCACAAAGGCATGCGCCGCCGCCCCGTTCAGCGCCAGCGGCGTGCCGATCCCGATCGCGCACACCATGAAGCCGACCTGATTGTTCAGCGAATACGACAGCACACGGCGCAGGTCATTCTCGATCACCGCGAAGAAGACCGGGAAGACCGTCATGATCGCGCCGATCCAGATCAGCGCCCCCTCGCCGGGGAAGAACCGCGCCAGCGCATAGACCGCCAGCTTGGTGGTGAAGGCCGACAGCACCACCGCCCCGGTCACCGTCGCCTTGGGATAGCTGTCCTGCAGCCAGTTGTGCAGCAGCGGGAAGGCCGCCTTGATCCCGAAGGCGAGGAACAGGAAGATCGCGCCCGGATCGGAGAGGGAAATCCCCTGCCCGATCGTGGTTGGCACCATCATGCTGCCGCCATTGTTGTTGAAGTAATACGCCGCCCCGTCGAGCAGCAGCACGCCCGACAAGACCTGTATCGCCAGATACCGCATCGCCGCGCCATAGGCCGCCCGCGTCCCGGACCGCAGGATCAGCACCACCGAGGAGATCGCCGTGATCTCCCAGAAGATGAAGATCGTCATCAGGTCGCCGGCGAAACAGGCCGCAATCGCCGCGCCGGAATAGATCAGCGCCGAGGAGTCGTGCGCGCGGTCATCGTCATGCAGCGCGTAGATCGCATTGATCAGCGCCGCGATCAGGAAAGCGAGGCCGAACACATAGGACAGGCTGTCGACCCGGAACAGGATCAGATCCAGCCCGACCATGCGCACCGTCGCAAGGTTTTCCCCCAGCGGCGCCTGCATCAGCAGCACCAGCCCGAGGATCGGCGCCCCGATTGCCAGAGCCTGGCGCACCTGGCGCACGGGGATCAGCGCGGCGAGAAGGCCGGCGATGATCAGCACCAGCCCCGGATTCGTGACTGACAGCATGTCCAGCATCAGTGCCCGCCCTTCTCTTGATCGTCGTCCGCGTCCGCGTCGCCGTAATAATTCTCGCCGCGCCGCAACAGCCTGCCCAGCGGCCAACCCATCAGCACCACGAACGCGAAGGCCCCAAAGCCCCACCACGCATAGAAGCCGAACACATGTTCAATCTCGAATTTCGGATGATGCTTCACCAGCGCGTCACCGAGGATCAGAAGGCCCGACACCAGCAGCCCACCCCAGAAGAACGCCGCCCCCGCCTTCGGGGAGGCCGTCCAGCCGAACAGGATGCGGGCCAGCGGGTGCCATTCCTCCCGATTGTCCTCATGGCGCGTCGCAGCGCGCGTCGAGACGAAGCGGCCGCTGTCATCGCGTTCGGGCATCGGGGTCTGATCGCTCATCGTCTCATTCTCCGGTGAATGCGGGTCTGAGGAAGGCGGCGACATCGCCGGCGAAAATGAACAGTGCAATCGTGCCGATGGCCGTCAGCACGGGCGCGATCACCGTCAGCGCCGGTGCCCCGCCAGCCCGCTTGTAGGGTGCAGGCTCCGGCGTGCCCTTTGGCGGCATCAGGCCGAGTATCGCAATCGGCAGCAGGTAGGAGATGGTCAGCAGCGACGAGGCGATCAGCGTGTACACGACATAATCGTGGCGCGCATCCACAGCGCCCTGCATAAGCTCGTATTTCGGCCAGTCCCCCGCCATCGGCGGAATCCCGATGATCGACAGCGACGCGATGAGGAAGGCGGTGAACACCCACGGCATCCGCCGTCCAAGGCCGCGCATGTCGGAGATTTTGGTCAGCCCGGTCGCGACATAGATCGCCCCGGCGCACATGAACAGCGTCATCTTGGCGAATGCGTGCGCCGGGATCTGCATCGCCCCGCCGAGCAGGCCCGCCTGGTTGGCGAGCATCGCCCCGACCGTGCAATACGCCAGTTGCGACACCGTCGAATAGGCCAGCCTGGCCTTCAGATTGTCCTTCGTCAGCGCAATCAGCGACGCGATGATGATCGTCGCGCACGCCACGATCAGCACAAATTCCGTCGCAGGCGTCGCCGCCAGAAGGTCTTCGCCGAAAATGTAGGTCGAGACCTTGATGATCGTGAACACGCCCGCCTTCACGACGGCCACCGCGTGCAGCAGGGCCGACACCGGCGTCGGCGCGACCATGGCATTCGGCAGCCAGAAGTGGAACGGCATCAGCGCCGCCTTGCCGATCCCGAAGGCGAACAGGACCAGGAGCGCGCTCGCCACGCCCGGCCCGACCTTGCCCGCCAGCAGGCCGCCCGGCACGAAGTCAAGATTGCCTGCAATCGCATAGGTCCACGTCACCGCCACGAGGAAGAAGCCGATCGAGGTTCCCAGCAGCGTCAGCAAATAGATGCGCGCGCCCCTGCGTGCCGCCTCGTCGCCCTTGTGGGCAACAAGCGGATATGTCGACAGCGTCAGCACCTCATAGGCCACAAACAGCGTGAACAGGTTCTGCGACATCGCCACGCCCATCGCCCCGAACAGCGCCAGCGCAAAGCAGGTGTAAAAGCGCGTCTGGTTGCGCTCCCGGTTGCCGCGCATGTAGCCGAACGAGTAGAGCGAATTGATGATCCACAGCCCGCTCGCCACGGCCGCAAACAGTGCGCCCAGCGGCTCCAGCCTGAAGGCGAAGGCCAGGCCCGGCAGCGCCTCGAACAGCACCAGTTGCGGCCGC
>JBGSUF010000207.1:0-6339 GCA_041736285.1 Hyphomonadaceae bacterium
CCGGCCGATCATCACGCCCCGCGCGCCAGACTGCTCCAGCGCCGCCCGCGCATCTTCCACGCCGCCAATATCGCCATTGCAGATCACCGGCAGGCTGACCGCCTCGACCGTCGCCCGGACCGCCCGCCAGTTTGCCTGCCCGGTGTAGAACTGGCAGCGCGTACGGCCATGGACCGTGATCAGTGACAGCCCCGCAGCCTGTCCAAACTGCGCCAGTTCCGGCGCGTTCAGCATGTCCCCATCCCATCCGAGCCGCATCTTCAGCGTCACCGGACGCCCTCCGGCGCCCTCCAGCGTCGCCTCGATGATGGCTTTTGCCGTGTCCGGCAGCCGCATCAGCGCCGATCCGGAGGCCCCGCCCGTCACCTGCCGCGACGGGCAGCCCATGTTGATGTCGATCACGTCGACGCCGGCATCGGCCAGCAGCCGCGCACTGTCGAACATGTCCTGCGGCCGTCGGCCGGCCAGCTGAACGATCCAAAGGCCGCGCCCCTCATGGCGCCGCGTCTTGCGCACCACGTCCCGCCGGGCCGCCACGAGCATCTCGCCGGCCACCATTTCCGATACAACCGCCGGAGCGCCGAACTTCAGCGCCTGCCGCCGGAACGGCGCATCGGTCGCACCGGACATCGGCGCGAGCCAGGCGCTTGGAATGGACGTGCACGGAAAGCTCATGACCCGATTAAACATCCCCCAGAGCGCCTGCGATAGCCCCCCTTCCGCAGTGCAACAAGTTTTGTGATGGATTCGCCACACGCCCGCCCTTAAGAACGAACGCATGAACGCACAGGCAATCATCGTTGCCGCCGGGTCCGGCACCCGCGCCAGAGGAGAACTGCCAAAACAATGGCAGTCCCTGCTCGGCAAGCCCGTTGTCGCATGGAGCGTCCACGCCTTTCTCGCCCACCCCCGGATCGAGCGCATCTGCCTCGTGGTTGCCGCCGACAAGCTGGACGCCGCGCGCAGTGCCTTCGCAAACCCCCGCATCCTCATCGCGCCAGGCGGCGAGACCCGCTCCGACAGCGTCCGCGCAGGCCTCGCCGCCTTTGGTGAAAGCCCTGCCCCCATCACCTTCGTCCACGACGCCGCCCGCCCTGGCCTGACCTCCAGCATCATCGAAGACCTGTTTGACGGCCTCATTGACGCAGACGGTGATTTCGATTGCGATGGGCTCGCCCCCTCACTCCCGGTTTCGGACGCGCTCAAGCGAAGCGAATATGAAGGCGGCCTGACGCCAATCGACCGGAGCGACCTGTATCGCGTCCAGACCCCGCAGGTCTTCCAGACAAGCATCCTGCAGGACGCCCTCTCCCGCGACGGCGACTTCGCCGACGAACTCGAAGCCGTCGAAGCCACAGGCGTCTCATTCGATGATGACGATGTCGGTCCATATCTCAAACTCGTGACGGGCTATGAGCGCCTCATGAAGATCACCCATCCAGACGATTTTGACACCGTGGCCCGCCTCATCGCGCCGCCATCGCCATCATTCCGCACCGGACAGGGCTTCGACGTCCACGCCTTCGCCCCCGGCGATCACGTCACGCTGTGCGGCGTCCGCATTCCGCACATCGCGCGCCTTGATGGCCATTCCGACGCCGATGCAGGCTGGCATGCCCTCACCGATGCCATCCTCGGCGCGGCCTGTCTTGGCGACATTGGCGACCATTTTCCGCCCACCGATCCGCGCTGGAAGGATGCAGACAGCGGCCTCTTCCTGCGCCACGCCATCGAGATTGCAGACCGGGCCGGCTGGCACCTCACCCACGCCGACATCACCATCATCTGCGAGGCCCCAAAGGTTAAACCCCACCGGCAAGCCATGCGCGAGCGCACCGCTTCCCTGACCGGCCTCCCCGAAAATGCCGTCAGCATCAAGGCCACCACGACCGAGGGCCTCGGCTTCACCGGACGGCGCGAAGGCATCGCCGCCATGGCCACCGCCACACTGACTCAAGCGGCCGCGCTGTGAGCCTTTTCCCCCAATTCCTCCTTGACCGCGCCGCCCTCCTGATCGACGACGCGGCAGCCCGCCGCCTGCGCATCGTCTGCGCGGAGAGCTGCACCGGCGGCCTGCTGTCAGCCATACTGACGGAAATCGCCGGGTCGTCGGCCGTCTTCGAGCGCGGCTTTGTGACCTACTCCAATCAAGCCAAGAGCGAACTCCTCGGCGTGCCGGGAGACCTCATCGCCGACAATGGAGCCGTCAGCGAGGCGGTCGCGCGGATGATGGCCGAAGGCGCCCTGAAGGAGAGCCGCGCCAACATCTCCATCTCGATCACCGGTGTTGCAGGCCCCGGCGGCGGAACCCCGATGAAGCCCGTCGGCACCGTCCATTTCGCCAGCGCCCGGGAAAACCACCCGATGCGGCATGAGCGGCGGGACTTCGGCGACATTGGCCGCGCCGCCATCCGCCTCGCAGCGGTCGAGACCGCTCTGGAAATGCTCGCAGCCCGCGTCGCCGAGCGCTAGACCTTCTCGTAGCGCCGCTCCGCCTCGGCCAGGAATGCGCCGATCAGCGCGCTGACGGCCCGGTCGAAATTTGCTGACAAAACAGCCTGCAGCAGCGGGTTCTTGAACTGATAATCAATGTGGAAATCGACATCCGTTCCGCCGTCCGTGCGCAGCCTGAATGTCCAGGAATTCTCCAGCCGCCGGAAAGGACCGCGCACCAGTTTCGTCCGGATCATCCCGCGCGTGCGGTCTGCTGAAACATTGGTCGCAAACATTTCCGTCAGCCCGGAAAATCCGACCCGCGCCTCGCCGAGGCAATGCACCACGCCGCCCGCCTCGCGCAGGCCGCTGACGCGCATCGACTTTATCCAACGGATGAAATCGGGATAGCGTGAAATGTCCGAAACGAGGTCGAACAGGTCTTCAGGCCGGTGCGAGACGGCGAGGGTGCGGTCGTAAATGGCCATGATCGTGTCAGGCGCCGCGTTGGGCCAGCCGCTCCTCGCGGGCGGCGCGCAGCCGCAGGAAGTCTTCCCCCGCATGGTAGCTGGAACGGGTCAGCGGCGATGAGGCGACCATCAGGAAGCCCTTCGCCCGCGCAATCGTCTCATAGGCCCTGAACTCGTCCGGCGTCACGAAACGGTCGATTCTCGCATGCTTGCGCGTCGGCTGCAGATATTGGCCAATCGTCAGGAAATCCACACCCGCCGAGCGCATGTCGTCCATCACCTGCATGACTTCCTCGCGCGACTCCCCAAGCCCGACCATCAGGCCGGACTTGGTGAACTGCGACGGGTCGCGCTCCTTGACCTTCTCCAGAAGCCGCAGCGAATGATAATACCGCGCGCCCGGCCGGATCGACAGATAAAGCCGGGGCACCGTCTCCAGATTGTGATTGAACACGTCCGGCCGTGCATCGATCACCACCTTCTCCCAGCCCGTCTTGCGCAGGAAGTCCGGCGTCAGAATTTCGATCGTCGTGCCCGGCGCCGCCCGGCGGATCGCGTGAACGACTTCGGCAAAGTGCCGTGCGCCGCCATCCTCCAGGTCATCGCGGTCCACCGATGTGATGACCACATGCTCCAGCCCCATCTGCGCGACCGCCTGCGCCACCCGGCGCGGTTCGTCGTCATCGAGCGCGAGAGGCATGCCGGTCGAGACATTGCAGAACGCGCACGCCCGCGTGCAGATCTCGCCCATGATCATCATGGTCGCGTGCTTCTTCTCCCAGCACTCGCCAATGTTCGGGCAGCCCGCTTCTTCGCAGACCGTCACCAGCCGGTTGGACTGCACGATCTCCCGCGTCTCGGCATATCCCCGGCCAGCGGGGGCACGCACTCGTATCCACTCCGGCTTGCGCAGCACTTCAGTGTCCGGCCGATGCGCCTTTTCCGGATGCCTGACCCGCGGCGTCGGCGCGTCGGGAGCGGGCGTCTGAGGCGGCGTGTTGTTTATGAGCTGTACCATGAGCTGGAAATGGGCCTCTCTTTTTCGCCGATCAAGCAGATTGTGCCACTGTTGAGGCATCCGGAAACGAAAATGGTGCAAACGTCCATTGCCCTTCCGCTGCAGAAGCGCAACATTTACGACAAAAGATGACATAGGGTAGGGATACGCAATGGCCGCCGTCAAGAAGCCTTTTCGCCTCAGTGCGACGAAGACGGACCTGTTCGCCGCTCTGGTGTCTGCCCGCAGCCGCCACGGCAATGCGCGGCCCATCCTGATTGATGGCGACGAACGCGCGTTGAGTTATTCCGACATCATCAAGTCGGCGATCGCCCTCGGCTCGGCCTTGCGCTCGCGCACCAAAGCGCGTGAGGCCGTTGGTCTGATGCTCCCCACGGGCGCTGGCGCAGTGATCGGCTTTTACGCCCTCGTCGCCTTCAATCGCATACCTGCCATGCTGAATTTCACCGCTGGCTCCCGCAATCTCAAGGCCGCCTGCAAGGCCGCCGAAGTCCGCCGAATCGTCACTGCCCGCCGCTTCATCGAGATCGGCAAGCTTCACGACCTGATCGAGGAACTCGCCGCCGATCACGAGATCATCTATCTCGAAGACCTGCGCGAAAAGCTTTCCCTCGGTAACAAGCTGACGGCCGGCCTTGGTCTCGTCCTGCCGAAATTCGTGACCCCCCGCCCCTCCTACAAGGACCGCGCCGTCATCCTCTTTACCTCCGGCACCGAAGGCGTGCCCAAGGGCGTTGTCCTGTCTCACCAGAACGTTCTGGCCAATGTCGCCCAGGTCCGCGACCACATCGCCCTCGATCCGAAGACTGACGTGCTGTTCAATCCCCTGCCGACCTTCCATTGTTTCGGCCTGACGGTCGGGGCCATCGTGCCGCTGATGGCCGGGCTTCAGGCTGTGCTTCACCCCTCGCCGCTGCAGCCGCGCGAGATCGCCAAGCGCGTCCGCAAGACCGGCTCGACCATATTGCTCGCCACCGACACTTTCATTTCCCAATACGCCCGGGCCGGTGACCAGGACGACCTTCGTTCGCTCCGCCTCGCCGTCTGCGGCGCCGAGCGCGTGCGCGACGAGACCCGCGCCCTCGTTCGCCGGAAATATGACATCGAGATTCTCGAAGGTTACGGTGTCACCGAATGCTCGCCCGTCGTCTCCGCCAACGCTGAGGGCGATAACCGCCCCGGCACGGTGGGCCACCTCATGGCTGGCATGGACATGCGCATCGTCCCCGTCGAAGGCATTGCCGAGGGCGGCACGCTGCAGGTCCGCGGCCCGAATGTCATGCAGGGCTATCTTCGCCCGGACGCGCCGGGCGTCCTCGAACCGCTTGATGATGGCTGGTATGACACCGGCGATGTGGTCGCCCTCGATGAGGACGCCAACATCCGCATCAAAGGCCGCATCAAGCGCTTTGCCAAGATTGGCGGGGAGATGGTCTCGCTCGCTGTTGTCGAAAACTGCGCCTCCGCCCTGTGGCCGGACGACATGCACGCCGCCGCCCGCCTCCCCGACAAGCGCAAGGGCGAAATGATCGTCCTCCTGACCACGACCACCCGCGCCAACCGCGCCGACCTCATCGGCTGGGCACAAAACCACGGCGTGCCCGAACTCGCCGTCCCGCGCACAATCCTGCACGTCGACGCGATACCCATCCTCGGGACCGGCAAGACCAATTACGGCGAAGTCCAGGCCATCGCCGCCCGCCTCATCAGCGAACGCGAAGACCTCGGCGCAAAGGCCAGCGACTGAAACCATTCCGGAGACGGGAGAGGTTATTCCCCGGCGCGCAGAAAGGGACAGGTTCGCTGTGCAAAAAGCGCAGGGATCATTCCAACGCTCATCCCGGCACGAGGCCCCCCAACTCAGGAGTTGATGCCAACGCGGCGGCCTTCAGACGAGCACCTGCGACGCAGTGAACAGCCGGTCCGCGTCAGTCACACGTCGCAAAGCACAATCTCACGCGCGCCGCACGGTTTTGCGCTGTGAACACGCCGGTGATCACGTCGCCCTCGCCATCCTCGACATTGACGAAGGCAAAGCCGAAATTCTCTGAGTCATCGACCATGATAGAATTGCGCAGAACCGCCGGCTGGTCCCCGCTCTCGAACTCGAAATAGACGAAGACGAAATCGCCATCGACTTCGGCCCCGACAAAATCCATCCGGATCGGAAATGCCGACCCGTCGATGGCAAAATGGCGGGCCGCATACTCGCCCGCAAATGCCAGCAGCGCCGCGTCTCCGTCCTCCCCGGCCGTGCCGACGCCCGCCGCCAGCAACAGCGGTTCCATGTCGTGCACGGAAATCCTGTGGACCACCTCCCAGAGCCCGGAGCGCGCGTTCGGAGAGATCACCGTCATCGGCGCCGCAACGCGGTGCGCGCTGGCCGGCGCGACAAAGACCGCCAGCACCAGCCCTGCG
>JBGSUF010000230.1:0-7032 GCA_041736285.1 Hyphomonadaceae bacterium
CGAGCGGACGGTCGCCAGCGGGCGCCGCAAACGTGTTGACCGCCTGTACGGCCTGCAGGTCTTCGGGGCGAGGGGCCGGCAGTGGCGCGTTCTTGCCGATGGAGGCGACGGTGATGTCGTCGGGCACCAGCGTGGGATCGACCGGCTGCAGCTTGGCGGTGACAGAGACCACGCCACCGTTGAGCCGGAACTTGGGGTAGGGCATCGGGATGACCGGCTGGTCGGACGCGGCTGCAACCATGACGGTCGAGCCCTTGCGGCCCGGCTGCGGGATGAGCGCGGCCGACTGATCGCCGGATGGCGCAAGGCGGTCCGGCGGGCGCTTTCAGACTGAGGCGATCAAGCGGGCTGAGGCGATCAGGTGGGCTTGGCCGGTGAAGCGGGCTGAGCCCCTTTGTTTGTGCGGAATTCGTGCAGAAAGGAAAAAGGCGCGGGGGTGAACCCCGCGCCTTTCCGATTTGAGCCTTGGCTCCGTCGACCTTTAGAAGGTCTTGGAGACGCGGGCGAACACCGAGCGACCACGGTAGTCATACTGGGTGCCGACGAGGGCCGCGTTGCCGCGACGGGTGGCAGCACCCGTCGAGACGAAGGGCGGGGCTTCGTCGAAGATGTTGTTCACGCCCAGCGTGACGCTGAACTCGTCGCCGCGGTACTGGACCGAGGCACCGTGATACCACTGCGCTTCGGCATACTGCTTGAAGTAGCCGGGGGCGCCGCGATAGGTGAACACCGAACCACCAAAGATTTCATCGTTGGAGTTGCGGGCCGTGAAGTCCGTGAACCACTGGTAGGACCAGTCGCCGCGGATGAACCGGACGCCGGCATTGGCCACGAAGTCAGGATCGCCGATCGAGCCGTTGAAGTCATCGGGCTCGAAGTCTTCACCGGTGAACAGCAGGAACTCGTCAACAAAGGTCCAGGTGCCCTGCATGTCGATGATCAGGTCACCGATATCCATCTCCCGCTCGTAACGCAGTGTGAGGTCAAGGCCTTCAGTCGTCTGGCTGTTGATGTTCACATAGCTGTCATTGACTGTCAGGATCTGCAGGAAGGTCGGGCTTGCCGGGTTCAGATCGCGCTCGAACAGGGTGCAGAGCGGATCGTTCGGGAAGTTGTTCGAACCATAGCAGCCTGCGAGGATCGAGCCGGAGCCGAGCTGCGCAATCTGGTCGTTCACTTCGATCGAGAAGTAATCGATGGCGATCGACAGGTCGATGAAGGACGGCGTGAAGATCAGGCCGACCGTCATGGCATCCGAGGTTTCCGGCTCAAGCACACCCGCGCCGCCACCTGTTGTGACCTCGGCAGAAGAACCGAACGGAATGTAGTCGTCCGGAACCTGCGAGAGGCAGTTCTGGCGGATCAGCGGGTTGAGCGGGCCACCATCCTGGAAGTTACAGGGGTCGATATTCCCCTGGCCTGCAAACGAGGTCAGGTTGCCGAGGAACAGCTCGTAAAGGGCCGGGGTCCGGTAGGAGGTGCCCATCGTGGCGCGTGCGCGCACCATCGGCGTGACCTGCCAGTTGAGACCGGCTTTGTAGACCGAGTCCGAACCATAGCTGTCATACTCGAAGTAACGGCCAGACAGGTTCAGTGTCAGCTCTTCGGCGAAGGGCTGGCCGGCGAGGATCGGCACTTCGATTTCGCCGAAAACTTCCCAGACGGAGTCATCGCCAACCGTTTCGACGGCCGAGGACAGGCCCCACTGGTTGTTGTTGCGGCTGAAGAAGCCCGGCTGGTCGTTGATTTCGAAGGTGCGGTATTCAGCACCGACGCCGACACCGATCGGACCGGCGGGCAGCTGGAACAGATCACCAGCCATCGTACCGGAGATGGTCGTCTGCTCGTAGACCGTGTTGCCGAAGTCCTTCTCGAAGAGGAAGTCGGCTTCTTCCGGCGTGAACCGGCCGAAGACGAAGTCTTCCGAGAAGTAGTTGATGACCACGGGGCAGGCCGTACGGGCACCGGCGGCGCCGTTGATCGCGTATTCCTCGTCAGCGACGTAGGTACAAGAGATCGAGCCGTCCAGGTTGCGCACGTTGGTCACGGTGCCGAAGCGAATCGGATCGTTTGTGCGGTTGAGCGGGATGGTGTCACGCTCATAGTCACCGTCCGACTTGGAGTAGACCGCCGCAACTTCCCATGCCCAGTTCGAAAGCGGACCGAAGTTCGGCGAAAGCTCACCGCGCAGGCCGCCCGTGACGGAGTAGTAGGAGATGTCGACGCCGGTGTCGAACGGCACCAGCGTGATCGGACGCGAGAAGGCGACCGGATCGGGGTTGAACGGATCAGACGCCGCATTCCACGGGAAGAACTGACGGAAGTCGGTCTGCTCGGTCTTGCGGTTGTTGTAGAGCGCATCGACGAACACGTCGGCGAAGCCGAGGTCGTAATCGCCGGTCACGTAGATTGAGTAACGCTCGGTGAACGGAATGACGTCCGTGGCCTGTTCAGCCGGGTTGTCCGACGGGGTTTCGGCAACGCCGGCATTGCCTGCCGCACGCTGACGGAAGCCACCGATGGCCGGATCGAAGATGAAGCGCCTTGCACCGTTGCGGGTGTCATAGACGTCTGCCAGCGCGTTGAAGCACTTGAAGTCGCCCGTGCCGACGCCCGGTGTGGTGTCGATCAGGTCGCGACGCTCGCCGGTGACGGGATCGAACACATAATCCTGCGGGCAGGAGAAGATATCGCGGTCGCCGAAGGTCAGGTCTTCGAAGCGCTCGTAGGAGGCAGAGAACACCAACGAGCCGCGGTCGAAGTTCAGGCCGAATGCGCCGTCAATGCCGTAGCTCTCACCACCACCCTCGAACGGGATGGACGTGGTGAAGTTGATTTCCGGATCCTCAATGTCGCGGCGGGTGATGATGTTCACCACACCGGCAACGGCGTCAGAACCGTAAATGGAGGAAGCGCCGTCTTTCAGGATTTCGATGCGCGAGATCACGCTGTCCGGGATCACGTTCAGGTCGACCGCGCCAACCTGACCCTGCGTACCAGCCGGGCCGAGGCGGCGGCTGTTGAACAGGACCAGCGTACGCTGAGCGCCGAGGCCGCGCAGCGAAACGGTGTTCACGCCCGTGCCGCCCTCGACGACGAAGCCGCCGAAGTTGCCGTTGATCTGGGTCGAGCCGGCCGCGATGGACGACGACTGAAGAATGTCGGCGGTGTCGATGAGACCTTCGAGCGTCGCGACTTCAGCGGTGATGACCTGGATCGGCGAAGAGGAGGTAAACTCGTCACGGCGCAGCAGCGAACCGGTGACGACCACGCGCTCCTGACGCGCTTCGGTCTCGTCTTCTTCCTGTGTCGTGTTGACGATCACATCGTCGTTTTCGTCGGTGTCGGCTTCCTGCGCATACGCGAGGCCACCGAACGCCATCGCACCGAACGCCACGCCCGAAAGGGCAAGGCGGCGGAAATCGATCTTATTAGCCATGATGTTTTCACACCCCCGATAAGGATTGATAATGACCCCGTCTTCGTAGCGGGCTCGAAGGGCATGAAGGCAGATGGATTACAAGCCTGCAACTCTCCAGTGCGGAGAATCTTGAACAACCGTTAAGGTGTGACATTTCTGCGACTGTTAACGGTGGCAAAGTGCCTGCTCATCCACGGTCGCCAGTGATGTTTGCCGCTCTTGACGCTGGACGTGAGGCGGGCATGCTTTAATATGTGTCAAACGCGGGCGACGATTGCCCGGATCAGATGGGAGAACTGGCGCTGATGAAACGGATGTTACTTGCAGGTCTGGTCGCGCTGGCGGGCGCCGCGACCGCAACGGCAGACCCCTACCGCATATCGGAATTTTCCAAGCAGCCCAACATTTCCGGCCTGTCGATGAGCCCCGAAGGCGACTTTATCGTCGGCATGGTCGCAGAGCCGGGCAGCAACAATGAGCGTCAGGCTGTCGCGGTCTGGGAACTCGACCGCGAAATCGACACGACCAAGCCGCTGATTCCCAGCTCGATCACGCCATCGGATGGCCGGATGCAGCTTTTCGGCGCGCAGGCGCTGACGGCCGGCGTTGTCCGCGTGACGGCGGGGCAAACCTGGAGCGGCTCCAACCCGTGCACCGAGGGCGGTTCTACGGCCGGCTCGGTCGATACCTGGACTTACAAGGCGTTCTGGACGACTCGGGACCTGAAGAAGTTCGACGACGGCATTGCCGGCCTCGGCAATGAGCGCATCCGCGACCCGCAGCTGGAAAATTGCATGCGGCTCAATGGTCGTCTTCAGGTCTACACGTCGCTGCCGCTGGAAGAGGATTATGTGATTCTCGAACGGTTCGACCCGAACTCGGACAAGACGGAATACTTCAAGACCAATCTTCGCACCGGTGAGCGTCAGGGCTTTGTGCCTCGCTATGGCCGCGGCGAAATCGCGCTGAACGATCCGCGCAATGGTGACGTGCTGGTGCGCCAGGACGTGGAGCCGCGCGGCGGGGAGTTCTTCATCGAGACGTACATCTTCAACGAAGCGACCAACAGCTTCGAGAAGGAAGAGCCGCTCACCTACAACGCGGCTGATCGCTATGAGGTCAGAGTGCTTGGTCGTGACGAGCAGTCGGGTCAGTTCTACGTCCTGACGGACAAGTTTTCCGACAAGGCAGCGATCTATTTCTACGACGTGAACACCGACCAGTTCAGTTCGGAACCCGTCTTCGCACACCCGGACTTCGCCGCGACCGGGATTGTGCTCGGCAGCAAGCCGCACAATTTCAACCGCCCGCTCGGCTTCCTCTATGGCGACATCGTTGAAAAGACCTACTGGATCGACCCGGAAGTGGCGGGCATTCAGGATGGACTGAATGCCGCCTTCCCGGGGCAGATTGTCGAATTCGGCGGCTCGAACGACGATTATTCCCGCATTCTGTTCAGCACCTACAAGCCGAACCAGCCGCGCACATACTTCGTGCTGGTCGACAAGTCGAAGGTGGCGGTGATCGGCGCGCAGATGCCGTGGCTGAATGACGGCACGCTCGGCGAAGGCAAGCTGGTCTACTACACCGCCCGTGACGGCATGGAGGTTCCGGCCATTCTGACCATGCCGGGCGGCTGGACGCCGGCCGATGGTCCGGTGCCGGCAATCGTCTATCCGCATGGCGGACCGTGGGTGCGGGACTTTCCCGCGGGGTATGATTTCAACGTCCAGGCAATGGCGGGCAATGGTATCGCCGTCCTGCAGCCGCAATACCGTGGTTCGACTGGCTGGGGCCGCAAGCTCTGGCTGGCCGGGGACATGGAATGGGGCCAGAAAATGCAGGACGACAAGGATGACGGCGCGCGCTGGTTGGTGGAGCAGGGCTTTGCCCGCGCCGACCAGATCGCCATCATGGGCTTCTCCTACGGCGGCTATGCGGCGTTCGCAGCCACCATCCGGGACAATTCGCCCTTCCAGTGTGCCATTGGCGGCGCTGGGGTTGCGAATGTGGAGTTCTTCAACAAGCGCGTCAGCCAGAACAAGATCACCCGGCAGATCCAGGGCTGGACGATTGCTGGCCTCGACCCGATCCGTAATGGCGAGAAGGCTCATCTGCCGATCCTGATCTATCACGGCGACCGCGACGTTCGCGTGCCGCCGAAAGAGGGCCGCACCTTCTATGACGCTGTCCGCAGCTATACGGACGCGACCTATGTGGAAATCAAGGACATGCCGCACGGCTATCAGCGTCCGGAATTCCGCCGGGAGAAGCTGGACGTCACTTTCGACTTCCTGACGTCGAAGTGCAATTTCCAGCTCTGATGGATTGAGAGCCCTCCGGCGCGCGGGACAAACCTGGCGCCGAGGCTTGAGGACAAAGGGCGGCTCCGCGATGCGGGGCCGCCCGCCTGTTTTCTGGCACCGGGCGGGGAGTGCGAGGGATGAATCGGAATCAGTCCCGGCGCTCCGGCGTTCTGGTATTCCGGCGCCGCATGGGCGAGGTTTCCGGGAACTGGTTTCCGCGGCCGGCGTTGATTGGGTCAGTGGCCTCATTCCGGGCCGCTGTCTCGGACGACGTGGAACGTCAGGCGATTGTCTTCGCGCCACATTTTGGACATCGAGCGTGTTCGATTGAGCACGGTCTTGCTAAATTCTCCGTCTTCAGGAAGTTTGTAAACGTTAAGGGGTCGCCAAACGGCTCCTGCTGTCTTAGAGAGAAACTTGTACGGTCGTGTCCGTATTTGGCAATGGCATCCGGCAACCTGTCGGATTTGCCCGCACAAGGGGAAAGTGATGAAGAAAAATCTCATGTGTGTGACTGCGGTGGCGGCGATTGCGTCGTCCTTCGCTATCGCAAACGCGCAGGATGGCTGGTACGGTCGCGCTGACCTTGGCTATACTTTTGAAGGCACGCTCGACCATGACGCGCCGACCGATCTGGTTGGTTCGCTGGCGGGTGACGCTGAAGTCGACGATCTGCTCGGCGGCCAGCTCGGTCTCGGCTACGGCTTCAATGGCGGCCTGCGTGTCGAAGGCGTTGTTGGTTACCGCGGCGGCGAGTTCAAAGAGCGCGGTGGCCTCGGCGGCGCTGACATCAATGGCATTCCGGCGAACATCGTCGTGCCGAATGGCACCACGACCTTCTTCCCGCTTAATGACGACGGCAACATTCAGGTCTGGGACCTGATGCTGAACGGTCTATATGACTTCAACCGTTCGGGCACCTTCCAGCCCTACCTCGGCGCCGGTATCGGCCTCGCCAAGATCAAGGCGAAAACCACCAGCCTCGGCTTCCAGACCACCAGCGGCGGCTCGGTCAATTCGACCGGTTCGGCCAATGGCTTCAACGATTCCGAAACAGCGCTCGCCTATCAGGCGCTGGCTGGCGTTGGCATCAAGGCGACCGACCGCCTGACCTTCGACATCGGCTACAAGTATTTCGTTGCCCAGGACATGGACTTCGGCGGCATCGATTCTCGTGGCAATGCGGTGAAGTACGAAGGCGACTACACCGACCACAGCATCCTGGCCGGTCTGCGCTGGCAGTTTGCGGCTCCGCCGGCTCCGGTCATTGCACCGCCGCCGGCTCAGACCCCGCCGCCGCCCCCG
>JBGSUF010000256.1:0-3128 GCA_041736285.1 Hyphomonadaceae bacterium
TCCGGCGCATTGGCCAGCGACTCCAGCCGCCAGGCGCCCTCGTCAAAATTGCCTTTGCCGATCAGCGCCATCGCCGTGCAGAACCGCGCCGCCGGCCGCGCGCCCTGCCCGAGCCATTTCAGCCCCGCCTCATAGGCCGCATCCGGATCGCTTTCCGCCAGCGCGAGGCACTCGGCCAGCCGCTGCGTCTCCTCCTGCTCGATCTGCTCTTGTGTCGACTGAGCAGCCGCCACGGGCGACAAAACACCGGCAAGAGCGATCGCGGCGCTCAGCCACAGGGCAAAATGGCGTTGGGCGGGCATGATGGAACTCCTATACTGTTGCCTGATCGTTTCACATGACGGGCCGTCCGCCGCAAATGAGAAAATCATCATCAATGCCGCCAACCCTTTTCACCATTGGCCATGGCTATGTCGCCACCCGGCTCGCCGCCCGTCTCCTCGGCGAGGGCTGGAGCGTCACCGGCACCACGCGCAGCCCCTCCAAAGCGCGCGAAATGGCCGCTCAGGGGATCACGCCAATGCTCTGGTCCGGCGCAGCGGGCGCCGCGCCGCCGCCGGATGCACACTGGCTCGTCTCAACACCGGCCGGGGACGGTGACTGCCCGGGCCTGTCCGGATTTGGCCATGCTGCCATGTCGGCCCGCTGGATCGGCTACCTGTCCACCACGTCGGTCTATGGCGACCATGATGGTGGCTGGGTCCATGAGGATACACCCCTGACGCCGGGAAGCCCGCGCGGCCATGGCCGTGTGCGGGCCGAAGCTGGCTGGCTGGCCACTGGCGGTCCGGTCGAGATCTTCCGCCTGCCCGGCATTTATGGTCCCGGCCGTTCGGTGCTGGACGATGTACGAAGCGACGCAGCGCGGCGCATCGACAAGCCGGGACAGGTCTTCTCCCGCATCCACGTCGATGACATCGCCTCCGGATTGATCGCAGCCATGCAGCGCCCTCGCCCCGGCCGCATCGCACATCTGGCCGATGACCTGCCCTCGCCGCCCGGTGACCCGGTTGCCTTCGCGGCCAGCCTGCTCGACGTATCGCCGCCGCCGCTCACCCCATTTGAAGACGCCGACCTCAGCCCGATGGCCCGCAGCTTCTATTCAGAATGCAAGCGCGTCTCCAACGCCGCAACCAAGATCGATCTCGGTTGGCAGCCGGCCTACCCGACCTATCGCGAAGGACTCGCCGCCATTCTCGCCGAACAATCCGGGTCCACCGGAGCGGCCAGGCCCGACATTGCACCGGAGACAGGATAGTCCGGAATGAAATCCCGGCCCAGGCAACGCCTCAAGCAGCCCGAAACTGCCCCGCCGCAGTGGGAGCGCCTGCGCTTCGATGATGGCGGCTTCATAGAGATGACCGACATCGGGGACGCCGATCATACGGCGGTGCTCTGGCTGCATCCGATCGAATATCCCGGTCAGCCCGGCCCGCAATTTCTCTCCGCCATGACCGATGCGCAGTTCAGGCTGATCACCCTGCGGCGGCCTGGCTTCGGCAAATCGACGCCGCTCTCGACAATGTCAGCGCAGGTCGGCGCTCTGGCTCAGGTGCTGGACATTCTCGAACTGGAAGATGTGGTCATCGTCGCCAGCGGCACGGCTGCGCCTGCCGCCATCCGGCTGACCGTGCAGGACGGCCGCATCCGGCGGGCTCTACTGGTCAATTATGCGTTCGGGTCGCCGCCACCGGAGCTGTTTCGCACCGACTGGCTCGACGGAATGCTGACGCAGGGACGTCGGTCACGGGCGACAGCCAGCCTCATGCTGGCGGCGATCAAGCTCGCAGTCCGGCGCGGGCGGCGCTCAAATCTCTACTGGGACTTGTGGGGGCAGAGCCTCGCAGACCGGAATTTCCTGCACGGCATATCGGGCGAACTCCATGATGCGGAGTCTGCCCTCCTCGCGCTCGACACCGCGTCCTTCATGCTCGAACTGAGCGCGGCAGACGAACTCGCCCTGACGCCGCAGCAAGCCTCCCGGCTCGCCCAAAAGGCATGCGCTGTCTTCGGCGCCGACGCAGGCGAAACCTTTGTGGCCACCACCCGCCACAACGCGGCGAGGTTCGGCCTCGATGTTCACCAATTGCCGTTCGGGGACAGGCTGGCGGCCTATGTCAACGGTCCGGACTGGATCGCCCGCCTGTTGTGACAGGGCTGCGGATCGCCCGTCAGCCGCCCGTCAGGTCCACACTTATCCCCGCGCAGGTCCGCATCAGGCGGGCAATGTCCTGCGGCCGCGAGAGCCTGTGGTCGCCGTCCTTGATCAGCGTGATGGCGAGGTCGTCAGTGGCAAGCCGCGCCACCAATTCCATCGCGTGGGTCCATGGCACGTCCGCGTCCTGCATCCCCTGAAGGATGCGCACCGGCCCGTCAAACCCGATCGGCCCATCGAGCAGGAGATGCCGGCGTCCGTCCTCGATCAGCGCGCGCGTCACCGGATAAGGCCCGTCATCATAGGCCGATGGCCGCATCCACTGCCCGGTCTCCATGATCTCCCGCCTGGCCGCCTCCGGCAGGTTCTGCCACATCAGCCGCTCGGTGAAGTCCGGCGCGGGCGCCACCAGCACCAGTGCCTTGACCAGTTCCGGCCGCTCCAGCGCCACCAGCAGCGCAATCCACCCGCCCATGCTCGAACCGACCAGCACTTGCGGCCCATCCGCCAGCCGGTCGAGCACTTCCAGCGCATCCGCCTTCCAGCGGCTGATCGTTCCGTCCTCGAACCGCCCGCCCGACGCGCCATGGCCGAAGTAATCGAACGCGATATACGGATGACCCGTTTGCTGCGCCCAGTGTTCGACCTCGCGCGCTTTGGTGCCGTTCATGTCCGAGTGAAACCCGGACAGCCAGGCAAAGCCCGGTACGTCGCCGGTTCCGGGATTATGGCGATAGGCGAGCTTCTCGCCGGCGGAGGATGTAAATGCTTCCAATGTCATGCCCCATCTCTTAAGACGCAGGTATCCGATTGACCAGCCCGTCCCCCCATCCGCGTCCGGAGACACAAGCTTTCATGCCCGATCCCAATGCTCTCACCGTCCTGCAAGTCATTCCAGACCTCGCAGCCGGCGGCGCGGAGCGCACCACGATTGAAATGGCCCAGGCCATCACGGCCGCGGGCGGGCGCGCGC
>JBGSUF010000278.1:0-10294 GCA_041736285.1 Hyphomonadaceae bacterium
TGGGGGCCGGCGTTCGCACGCGGCGCACAACGGCCTGGCGTTCATTCCACGGCATGTCCGGTGTCGTCGCTGCATCTGCAGGCGAGCGGCCCGGATAGGCGGCCATCAGACCCGGCGACGCATCGCCATCATTGGTCGGGGACACGGACGCCTCTGCGATCACCAGCGCAGGCGCCGGAACGCTGAGCGCGGGATCGGCGCCGGCGCGACATTTCGGCGTTTGCGGCCAGGCATCGAGCACGCGGTCCGCTTCCGGTGTTGCCTTTCGCGACGAGACACAGAAGATCGCCTCGGTCGATGCGAGCGGCAGACCATAGAGCGTCGACGCCGCCGCCGAGGCGAACAACACGTCTCCCGAAACGGGATCACCGAAGGGAACAGCATTCGACGACGCCCAGTTGATCGCCACCGCGACCGGCAACATGGCCTCGCTCGCCTTCTGGCCGTCGCGCATGGAATCGAATGTGGAGGCGAGGAAGTATATCCCGCACGTATACATGCCGCTGGCCTCGAAGACAGGCTGCAATTGCGCGCTGATGGCGGTCATCGCTTCGGCCCGGTGCCCGGGTCCACCGAGATCGGCATAGGTGCGCAGGGCAACGCTTCCGATCTTCATGCACTCGTCGATCGAGATGCGGTCACGGGGCATCCGTGAGAGGAGATCGCCGACAGCTTCCTCAACGACCGTGCTGAGCGACACCGGCCGTGTTTCAAGCTCGACCTGCTCGGCCAGAGCATGAGGCCCAAAGCCGACAAGGAGCGCGCCACACAATGCGTGGGTCAGACGTTTCATGTCCTTCACTTACCCACAAAAACGCGGACGCGAATAATCCCGTCCGCAAAACAACGGTCTTCTTAGCCCGAATTGTTTCGAAGGTCCAACGATCCGCGGCAAATCGTGCGGTCTCCGGACAATTCAATGCGTGTGTGTGTCGCCCGCGTCACGAAACGACGTGTCCCGCGGCGACCGGGCACAAGAGTGCCTGATCACCGTCGCCGAGGCCGTTCAGAAATTCCCCGGATGCGCGAAAACGTCTCAGTCGTCGCAGACCATGGACGTCTCCGTCACGAGTTTCCCTGCGCCGTCATAGTATTCAAAGCTGGTCGTCCGGCAGGTCGGCTCGGCCTCGGCCGTGATTTCCGGCTCCGGCGGCAGGGCAACCTGCTGCTGTGGCGGCGGAGAGGGCTGCTGTTGTTGCGGAGGCGGGAGGTTGTTGGTCTGACGTCCACCCGCCGGCCGCCTCGCGCCGCAATCGGTCGCCGTGGGCCAGGCATCCAGCACATCGAAGGCCTGCGCCTGTCCGGCCAAAGCGGCGTCACAGAAATACGTCACCGCGTCGTCAAGCGATCCCTGCCCGATCAGCACATAGCCGAGCGAGTAATTGCTGCGCGCCTCTGCTTCGGTCTCACCCGCATTGCTTGCCGCGACAACACTTGCCCCGCTGACAAGAAAAGCGAGGTCAAGGCCCTTGCGGAAAACTTCGGTGTCTTCACCGGCAAGCCCGATCGCCATCGCCGTTGAAAAGACAGAACAGTCGTAAAGCGCCAGATCACTCATCTGCCCGACCAGTTCGCCAAACAATGCGCCCACGTCACGTTCGGCCACCGGCATTTTCATGAAGTCGGCGGCCGTCCTGACGACCGGCATGCACGCGTCGCCCAAATCGCCGCCGAGGTCTGTTTCCTCCGCGATTTCGAGAAATCCATCCGTGCTGGCCTTGAACAGCTTCTCTGACGACTGAGCCGTCGCCAGGCAAAGTGAGGACGGGACCAGCACCCCAAGCGCACAGAGCGCGGACTTCAGCAATTGCAGTCTCATGGCATCCCCCTTGTCGCAGCGACAATCTGAAAGGGAGAGTAACCGCGTTAATCCCTATTGGGCAACCCAGCCGCCATCCATCTGCAACATCGCCCCATTGATCTGCGCGGCGTCCGGCGAACACAGGAAGACCGCCAGCCCGGCAACCTGTTCAGACGTCACGAACTCCTTGGTTGGCTGGGCGGCGAGCAGCACGTCGCGTTTGACTTCCTCTTCGGAAATACCGCGCGATTTGGCCGTGTCCGCAATCTGGGCATCAACGAGGGGGGTGTGCACATATCCCGGGCAGATTGCGTTGCAGCGTATGCCCGCCGTTGCGCCTTCCAGCGCGACCGTCTTGGTCAGACCGGCAATGCCATGCTTGGCCGAGACATAGGCGGACTTGAACGGCGAAGCCACGAGGGCATGCGCACTGGCAGTGTTGATGATGCGCCCCCAGCCCTTCGCCTTCATCCCCGGAATGGCAAGGCGGATGGTGTGAAACGCCGCCGTCAGGTTGAGCGCGATGATGAGATCCCATTTGGCAACCGGAAACGCCTCGATCGCCGCGACATGCTGCACACCGGCATTGTTGACCAGCACGTCGGTGCCGCCAAATTCATCGTCCATTCGCTGCATCAGGGCGGCGATGGCATCGGGCTTTGTCAGGTCGGCGTCCGAATAGGCGACCTTGACGCCGCTCGCGGTCTCGATCTCCTGTCGGAGGGCTTCGATCTGACCTGCATCGCCAAAACCGTTCAGCATCACTTTGGCGCCCGCACGCGCCAGTCTTTCGGCAATCGCCTTGCCGATTCCGCTGGTCGAGCCGGTGACAAGTGCAGATTTTCCGGTGAGCATGGACAGTCTCCTTGAGGGTGGCGCGTGGTGAGGCTATGCGTAAACCAGAACCGGGGGGCAAAGTGAAGCGGCGGACGTCAGCCACCCGTCACAGTTTCAGGAGGACTTGACGAATGGAAGCAGCTCTCGACGCCTTCCGGGCGGGATTTCCCGATTTTCTCATCTACACCGCGCTCGCGGCGATCCTCCTACTGATTTCCTCTGTCGTCTACGTCCTGCTGACGCCGTGGAAGGAGCTGACTTTGCTCCGAGGCGGCAATTCATCTGCGGGGCTCGCACTGGCCGGGGCGATTGTCGGGCTTGCCATACCGCTGACGGCGGTGCTCGCAAGTTCGCGCTCGGTCATCGATTTCCTGCTGTGGTCTGTTGTTGCGCTCCTGCTCCAGCTTGTGGCCTATCGACTGACGGACGCAATTTTGCGCGACCTGCCACGGCGCATCGAGAATGACGATGCCGGCGCGGCGATTGTCCTTTTGGCGGTGAAGCTTTCCACCGCCATGATCCTTGCCGCTGGTCTCTGGGATCCGAACGCTCACCTCTGACAACAGCACTGGGTTTCGCATGCGCTTTCCCGACTGGATCATCTATAGCCTTGCCCTTGGTGCGGTGCTGTTCGCCATCCTTCCGGGCGGCGAGAACGCCATGGCGCCCGAAGCCCTGCCAAGCCCGCCGGTGCTGGAGGGTGAGTTGCGGCCGCTTCCGCCCCCCTCGGCCTTTGACGAGCGCATCCTCGTGCAGGTCGACAAGCCGATGAGCGGCACGGGCACGGCCTTCTCCGTCAACGGGCTCGGCCAGTGGGTCACGGCCCGGCATGTCGTCGATGGCTGCGCCAATGTTGCGCTCGAAGTCCAGCCGGGGACGCTTGTCCCGGTTGAGTCCATGCGGTTTTCGGAGTCCAGCGATCTTGCCCTGCTGACGACAGGGCGTGCGCCCGGCGGCCTGCCGCTCGACCTGTCGGAAGATCTCAGCATCGGCATTGAAGGCTTTCATGTCGGCTACCCGCAGGGCCAGCCCGGCGAGGCGACCTCCAGCCTGCTCTCGCGCTCACGACTGATCACCCGCGGCGAGCGCCGCTCCGAGGAGGATGTCTTGTCGTGGGCCGAGCGGGGACGCACGCGCGGCCTCGGCGGATCGTTGGCGGGCATCAGCGGCGGACCCGTCTTCGACGCCAGCGGCCGCGTCGTCGGCGTCACCATCGCCGAAAGCCCCCGGCGCGGACGTATCTACACCACCTCTCCCAGGGCACTCGACGATTTCCTCGCCGAACAGCAGGTCGAGCCGGATGGCAAGGCCGCGCCCGGTGCCTTCAATGTCGCCGACTACGGCAATCAGGCCGACCGGGTGCGCCGCGACCTGACCGTCGTCAAGGTGGTGTGCCGGGTGAAGTCCTGATGCCGCATGCCGACGTTTTTGCCGACCGGCTGGTTGCGGCGATCCGGATGCACGGGCCGCTCTGCGTCGGGATCGACCCGCATCCCGGCCAGATTCCGGACGTGTTCGATGGCGACACACCGACGGGCATGCGCAAATGGGCGCTCAGCGCCGCCGAAACTGTCCTTCCGCTCTGCCGTATCATCAAGCCGCAGGTCGCCCTGTTCGAGCGGCACGGACCGGCTGGCATGGCCGCGCTCGCCGACCTTATCGCGCACGCGCGGAAACTTGGACATATCGTCATCGCCGATGCCAAGCGCGGCGATATCGGCTCAACCGCCGAGGGCTATGCGCGGGCCTGGCTTGCGCCAGGTGCGCCGTTTGAATCCGACGCTGTGACGGTCAATCCCTATATGGGCCTCGACACGCTTGAGCCTTTCCTCGACGTGGCCGAAACCCATGGCAAGGGTGTGGCCGTGCTTGTGCGAACGTCCAATCCCGGCGCCGCCGATTTCCAGTCCCGTCTGGTCGAAGGCGCACCGCTTTATGAGCGCGTGGCCGAGGCGCTCGCTCCGGCCATTGCCCGGCTGAAAGGCCGGTCGGGCTGGTCCGGCCTGATGATGGTGGTCGGAGCCACCGCCCCGGACGAGGCCCGCGCGCTGCGCCGCCTTGCCCCCAACGCGCTCTTCCTCGTGCCGGGTTATGGCACGCAAGGAGGCAGCGCGGCCGACGCTCTCTCAGGCTTTGTCCCCGGACCAGATGGCCTTGAGGGCGGAATCATCAATGCCTCGCGCTCTGTCACCATGCCGCCCGGCTCTCAATCCGCCTCGACATTCGAGAAATGGCAAGAGATGATCCAAATCGCCGCAACGCAGGCCCAATCGGACCTGCGCGCCGCCTCCACCTCATCATGAAGACCCGGCACACATGCATATACTGATCGCGATCGTGACCATTATTTCGGCCATCGGCATCTGGTATTGGCGGCTGAAAATGCTCTCCGGCGCTGCGCGGGATGCCGCCGATGTCGCAAAGACCGTGGCCAACATGCCGCGCCGCCTGCGGTTTGCCGCGATGACGCGGCGAAGCGCCGCCGATGTCACCGAAGACCCCATCGAGGCCGCCTTCGCCATTCTCTGCGCGATCGCTCTGGCCCGGGACGACGAGATTTCCAGCGGTGAGACGCGCGTCCTCCTCGAAGCGGGCCGGGTGCGTTTCAGACTGGCTCCGGCAGATGCAGAGGCCGTGATCGCGCGCGGGGAATGGCTGGCGCGGCAGGTGCCGAGGCCCGCCGGACTGGTGCGGCGGATGACCGATGTCCTGATTGCCTCCGTCCCGCGAGAGGCGCAGGCCGACCTGGCCGAACTGCTCGAAGACGTTGTCCTGTCCGAGGGCGAACCGAGCGATGAACAGGTCAGGCTGATCGGCATCTACCTGAAGGCGACCGGCCTCGGCGTCGCGTGATGACGCCTTCGCCAGCGCTGAAGGCAATAAGGGCTGGCCGGAAGCTGCGCGCAGCGATCCCAAAAATGAGGCCGACTCAGAAGAGCCGGCCCACAAGTCACAGGATTGATGGAGGCAACTCTGCCGAGACTCCGCATAGCGTGCCTGCCGATTTCAAGGGTATATCAAGTGGCCGTGACGCGCAACAGGAATTGTAGCCCGGATAACAGATGAGACGAATTGAGGACACTGTAATGGACAAGAATTACGTGACCATTCGCACACGCGATAATTGGACAAACTTTTCGTTACTTCGCCATGGGAAATTCGACGGATTCCTCGTCACGTCGAAAAACTCGGGCACGCATTGGGTCAAGTATATGCTGGCCGTTGCACTCGCGGACACGCATGGCCTGCCGCGCCCGGCCTATTTCTCCGAGAACGCCGTGCGGCCATATATTGGCTGGCCGAAGGACAAGGCCGCCTTCCCGCAGCTTCCCCGCCTCGCCTTCTCGCACACCATTCCCCACCGGCTCGCCGACTGGGACTGGGCACGCCAGCTTGCCGGCTTCCCGCCGTATGCGCTTTGCGTGCGTCATCCGATGGCCATTCTCGCCAGCCATCATGCCAAGTGGGAATATGACATCCAGGTCGACTGGCCGACCTATCTGAAGGGTGACCCGGCCGGAAAGGCCTTCCGGTGCGACCTGTTCTGGCTCGCGCGGTTCTGGAACCGCTGGGGCGAGGTCGCCGCCCGTCATCCGGACGCCATCCTGCGCGTCCAGTATGAAGAGACCCGCGCCGACCCGCGTGCCAGTCTCGAAGCCATTTCCCGTCACTGGAAACTCGAACTCACTCCCGCCAGCATTGACGCTGCGCTCGCCGAGGGCACCAAGGAAGCCATGGCCAAGAAGGTCGACCCCGACGCCGAGCCGAATGTGCTGCAGAACCGCCATGTCTCCCTGCCGGACCTGTTCTCCGGCGAGGCGATGGACACCTACCGCGCCATCGTCCGGGAATACTTCCGCTATGACCTTGGTTACGACATGATGACGCCGCCGACAGGCTGAAGCGACAGGCGGGACCGGCGCTTCAAAGACCGACCAGTCCGCGCGCGAACGCCTCAGCGCTGAAGGGCTGCAAGTCCTCTGCCCGTTCGCCGATGCCGACAAAATGGATGGGCAGGTCGTGCGCCTCGGCAATGGCGACGAGCACGCCGCCCTTGGCCGTTCCGTCCAGCTTGGTCATCACAAGGCCGGTCACGTCAGCGGTGTGGCGGAAGGCCTCCACCTGCGACAGCGCATTCTGCCCGACAGTGGCATCGAGCACGAGGATGACGTCATGCGGCGCATCGGGATCGAGCTTGCGAACCACGCGCAGCACCTTGGCCAGCTCCGACATCAGCTCGGTCTTGTTCTGGAGCCGTCCGGCGGTGTCCACCAGCACAAGGTCGAAGTCCTCGCGCTGCGCCCGCTCGATCGCGCCGTAAACCAGCCCCGCCGCATCGCAGCCTGCCGCGCCGGACACGACAGGAATGCCCGCCCGGTCACCCCAGACGGTGAGCTGTTCGATGGCTGCCGCGCGGAAAGTGTCGGCCGCCACCAGCATCGCCTTGGCGCCTTGCGCTTTCAGTTGCGAGGCGATCTTGCCGATGGTCGTCGTCTTGCCCGAGCCGTTGACCCCGACAAACAGCACGACCCGCGGACGCGGGCCGTCGGAAAAGTCCACATGGCGCTCGCGCGGGCGCATGATCCCGGCAATTTCCTCGGCCAGCGCCTCGCGCACTTCGGTGTCGCTGATCGCCTTGTCGAAACGGTCGCGGGCGAGATTGCGGGTGATCTGCGCCGCCGCCCGCGTGCCCATGTCGGAGGTGATGAGGAGATCCTCCAATTCCTCCAGTGTCTGCGCGTCGAGCTTCTTGCGTGTGAACACCGAGGTCAGCCCGTCGGTGAATTTCGACGATGACCGTTTCAGACCGGACGTCATCCGCGTCAGAAGGCCCGGCCTCTTGATTTCAGCCGCAGGGCCGGAAGCGGGCAATTGCGCAGGTGTTTCGGGCTCTGGCTCTGGCTCTGGCTCTGGATCGGGATCGGGTTGTGCCGCAGCGATCGTCCCGGCTTCTGCCAGATCCTCAGCGTCAGCCTCAGCCTCAGCCTCAGCCTCAGCCAAATCCTCGATTGCGGCGTCTTGCGCGGCGATGGTGCGCCCTTCGGCTTCCATCGCTTCGCGTTTCTTCTTTTTTCCGAACCAGAGAATCATGTCGGCCTTCCGATAGAGTGCGTGGATCATGCCCGGTTAGTGCCAGACGCTGCCAACGTCCAGCACAGCGGCGGGCGGGTAGCCGGGCAGGTGGGCGAGCGGCCCCTTGCCGGTCGAACGCCTCCGAGCAGCTGAAGTGGCCCCGGTCGCGCGACAATCCAAATCCCGGCATCATCGTCAAACCCCGGCATCACAGCGGGATTTCGCGCTCGAATTCCATTTCGATCGGCCCGGTCATCTGAACGTGGTCATCGCGCTCGCGCCAGTTGATCAGCAATTCGCCGCCGTCGAGGATGACCCTTGCGCGCCTGTCCGTCAGGCCGGCCCTTGCGGCGCAGACGAGCGCTGCGCACGCTCCCGTTCCGCACGCCGCCGTCAGCCCTACGCCCCGCTCCCAGACCCGCAGCCGGATCAGCCGCCAGTTCAGAACCTGCGCAAAGCCGATATTGGCCTTCATCGGGAACATCGGATGACTTTCGAGTTCCGGCCCCAGCGCCGCGATGTCGATGGCGTCGATATCCTTGACGAAAAAGACGCAATGCGGATTTCCCATCGAGACGACGGCCGGGCGGGGCAGCGCCGCGCTCGGCGGTGGATCGAGGTCGATGGCCGTCACGTCGGCGGCAGCAGCGAGCGGAATGTCGGTCCACTGCATCAGCGGCGCGCCCATGTCGACGCGCACGTGGCCGCGGTCGGCGATCTCCGCCTTCAATATGTCGGCCTTGGTCTCGATCACGACCCGCTCTGCGCCCGACTCCTCAAACAGCAGGTGAGCGACGCAGCGCGTGGCGTTTCCGCAGGCCGAAACCTCACTGCCGTCCGCGTTCCAGATGCGCATGAAGGCATCCTTCGGCTTCAGCGCGTTTTCGATCGCGATCACCTGATCGGCGCGGAAAGCGGCGGCGACCTGCCTGATCTTGTCCGGGGACCAGAAAAGCGGTGTGTGTCGCGCGTCTATGATGGCGAATGCGTTGCCGCAGCCATTCATCTTCCACACACGCAACAACTTGCCGTTTCCGCTCATTCCCAGCCCCTCGGGGGCGTATGCCCGCGCTCTCGTCATGTGGGGCTTTGTAACCTGTGTTTGCAAGCCCTGTCGGTTTTTGCCCGCGCGCCTACTCCGCCGTGATCAATCCCGAGGCAAGGCCCATCACGATGAAGATCTCGTTCTGCTCGATCACGCCGCGCACCAGCTCGCTGCCCGGACCGCTGGCATAGACCGGCACGTCCTCGCCGCCATGCGTTTCGCTGCCGAGCGGAACCAGCGCCGGCTGGAGGAAGTCCTTCGCGGTCGTGTCCACATCGGTAAGGTCGAGCCGGTCGCAGTTGATCTCGCCGTCGACCTGACGGCAGGCCGACTGACCGTTCGCATAGCCGAGCGTGGTATAGGGCATGCCGTCCGCAGCCATTGCATCAACGCCCGTCTCATAGCTGACCTTGCCAAGGATCGGGTTGCCGCGCGCCGCATAGCCCGAAAGTGTCAGCGTGTGGCTGTGGTCGGCGGTCACGATGATCAACGTCTCGGCCGGGTCGGTCATGGTGAGGGCGATGCGAACCGCCTCATCGAACGCCACCGTGTCGGCGAGCGCGCGCGCGGCATTGACGCCGTGGTGAGCATGGTCGATCCGCCCACCCTCGACCATCAGGACATAGCCGTCAGGATCGCGCGAGAGACGCGTGATCGCCGCTTCGGTCAGCTGCGCCAGCGATGGCTCGCCCGCCTTGTCCTCGCCGCGATCAAGCTCGTATTGCATGTGCGACGGCTCAAACAGGCCGAGCACCCGGACATCGCTGTCGAAATTCACCGCGTCGAAGTCAGCCCGGCCCCAGACATAGATCCGGTCATTGCCGCGCGCCTGCCACTCCTGGACGAGGTTGCGGCCATCGGTGCGCAGTCCGTCGCGATTGTCATATTCCGGGTCGGCGAGACCGGCGGGGAAAAATTGCTGGCGACCGCCCGCCATCGCGACCTCAAAGCCATCCCCGGCGGACCAGTCGATGAGTTGCACGGCAATGTCGCTGCACCCGCCCTCGACATTTGCGTCGGTTTCCCAGTCGCGATTGGGTGTCTCGGCATAGGCGGCGGCCGGTGTGGCGTGGGTCAGGCGCGCGGTGGAGATGAAGCCCGTCGACATGCCCTGCGCCTCGGCCAGTTCAAACAGCGTGTCAGTCCCGGCGGGCAGCGCACTCTCGCAATTGTTGAAACTGGCCTGCGATGTCACGCCGATCAGGCGCGAGCGTGTCTTGACGCCAGCGACCATGGCTGTCGCCGTTGCGGCGCTGTCTGGCACCTGCGTGTCGTGTGAATAGGTCTTGGAGAAGGCCGAATAGGGCAGGGTCTCCATCGCGAGCGAGTTGCTCTCGCCGTCGCGGCCCTGCACCTGTCCGGCATAGATGCGGCTGGCGGTGACGGTCGAAACGCCCATGCCGTCGCCGATGAAGATGATGACATTGCGCGCCCTCGGCTGCACCGCATTGTCCCCGGCGCGGGCCCGAACGGCGGCCATCGCCGAGACGTAATAGGGGTCGCCGGACTGCTGCGGTGCCACGGCGGCGCGGGCCTTC
>JBGSUF010000287.1:0-11382 GCA_041736285.1 Hyphomonadaceae bacterium
TCCGGCGATGACGCGTTGCGGGCGGGGCTTGCGGGCCCGGCGATCGGACTGGCCCTGCAGCGGGCGGAGGATGCGTGGATCGCCAGCGATTTCAGCCTGTCGCGGACGGCCCTGCTCGACCTGCTCCCCGGACGCTGACTCTCTGACTTTCCGACTCTCTGGCCGCTGAGCGCCGTCACGGCCATTTCACCACAGGTGGCATGGAGGAGAGGATGGAGGCGACATTGCCGCCGGTCTTCAGGCCGAAAGTCGTGCCGCGATCATAAAGCAGGTTGAACTCGACATAGCGCCCGCGCTGGATGAGCTGTTCCTCGCGTTCGGCCTCGGTCCAGCCCTCGGCCATGCGGCGGCCGACAAGCTGCGGATAGACATCGAGGAAAGCGCGGCCGACATCGCGGGTGAAGGCGAAGTCGGCGTCCCAGTCGCCGGTGTTGTGGCGGTCATAGAAGATGCCGCCAACGCCGCGCGGCTCGCCCCGGTGCGCAAGGTGGAAATAGCGGTCGCACTCCTCACGCAGGCGGGGATAGTAAGCCGGATCATGCGCGTCGCAGGCGAGGCGCATCGCAGCGTGGAAATCAACCGCGTCGGGGAAGTCCTGCTGGCGCTGAAATCCCAGCAGCGGCGTCAGGTCCGCCCCGCCGCCAAACCAGCTCTGCGAGGTCACCAGCATGCGCGTGTTCATGTGCACGGCAGGCACGCGCGGGCTGCGCGGATGGGCGATGAGAGAAATGCCCGACGCCCAGAAGCGGCCACCCGATTCGGCAGCGCCCGGAATGCTGGCGGCAAATTCCGGGCTGAACTGGCCGTAAACGGTGGAGACATGGACGCCGGCCTTCTCGAACAGGCGACCGCGCAGCATGCCCATGCGGCCGCCACCGAGGTCTTCGCTGCCATCGCCGCGCGACCATGGCGTGCGCTCGAAACGGCCCGGCTCGCCGGGAAAGAGGTCTGACGGTGCTGCGTCTTCCAGCGCTTCAAGCCTTGCGATGATGTCGCCCTGCAGCGCCTCGAACCAGTCGCGGGCGCGGGTCTTCCGGGTCTCTGTCGTGTCGTTTTCCATGGCCGCAGCCATAGAGCGGACCGGCGGGCGGGCGCAAGTTTCGATCTCGGGCGGCAAGGTGCGGCGAAACGAAACATCCGGGCCGGTTCAGGCTTGCCATCACGGCAGAGCCAAGCTAACGCCGTGTCCCATGGGAATTCCGGCTGCCGGGGCGCGACACTGCGCCGCGCCAGCCTTCACGCACAACTGACGTAGATTGCTGTTCAGGCTTTCGACGTCAGACGTGCGGGTCTGAACGGGCGGGTTTGAAGAGGACAGGTCCACACATGAGTGACGAACACATTCCAGTCGCCGGCGACGTCGTCGACACCGAGCGCCGCGACTTCATCCACATCATGACCGGGGCCACCGCCGCCGTTGGCGCGGGCATGCTGGCCTGGCCGTTCGTGGCGCAGATGCTGCCGGCAGCGGACACACGCGCGCTCTCCAGCCTTGATGTGGATGTGTCGAAGGTGCCGGAAGGCGGGGAACTTCGCGTCCTTGTCGGCGGCAAGCCCTTCTTCATCCGCCACCGCACGCCGCGCGAAATCGCGATGGCCCGCGAGGTCGACATCTCCAAACTGCGCGATCCGGAAACCGATGAGGCCCGCCTGATTGCGGACCAGTCTGGCAGCCTGCGCCCGGCGATTCTCATCACCTCCGGCGCCTGCACCCACCTGGGCTGCGTGCCGGTTGGCCCGGCGCAGGGCAATGTCGGCGATTATGGCGGCTGGTATTGCCCGTGCCACGGTTCGCACTATGACACTTCAGGCAGGATCCGGAAGGGTCCGGCCCCGGCCAACCTTCCAGTTCCGGACTATCGTTACACGTCAGCCGACGTGATCCAGATCTCGCTCTAAGCCCGAAGGACCGCATCACCATGAGTGGACATGTTTCGACCTATGTTCCCAAGAGCGGCTTTGAAAAGTGGCTCGATTCCCGCCTGCCCGTCGTGCGGCTGGTCCATGACAGTTTCGTCGATTTCCCGACGCCGAAGAACCTGAACTACTGGTACACGTTCGGCGGCATTCTCGCGGTCTGCCTCGTAACCCAGATCATCACCGGCATCGTGCTGGCGATGCACTACACCGCGACGGTGGATCTGGCCTTCGACTCGGTTGAGCGGATCATGCGCGATGTGCCCTATGGCTGGCTGCTGCGCTATACGCACGCGGTCGGGGCGTCGATGTTCTTCCTCGCGGTCTACATCCACATGTTCCGGGGCCTCTATTACGGCTCCTACAAGGCGCCGCGAGAGATCCTGTGGATTCTCGGCTGCGTGATCTTCCTCCTGATGATGGCGACGGCCTTCCTCGGCTACATGCTGCCCTGGGGCCAGATGTCGCTGCACGGCGCGAACGTCATCCTGTCGCTCTTCGGCGCGATCCCGCTGATCGGCGACGGCCTGCAGATCTGGCTGATGGGCGGACCGTCGATCGGCAACCAGACGCTTCAGCGCTTCTTCTCGCTGCACTACCTCCTGCCGTTCATGATTGCGGGCGTTGTCATTCTCCACATCTGGGCGCTGCATGTGCCGGGCAACAACAACCCGACCGGCGTGGAGGTGAAGGACGTCAAGAAGGACACCGTGCCCTTCCACCCGTATTACACGGTGAAGGATGCCTTCGCGATCGTGCTCTTCCTGATCGTGTTCGCGGCCTTCGTCTTCTGGGCGCCGAACGTGCTCGGCCACGCAGACAATTACATCAAGGCCAACGCGCTGGTGACGCCGGCGCACATCGTGCCGGAATGGTATCTGCTGCCATTCTACGCCATCCTGCGCGCCATCACCTTCGACATCGGGCCGATTGAAGCGAAACTGCTGGGCGTCATTGCGATGTTCGGTTCGATCGCTGTGCTCTTCGTCCTGCCCTGGCTCGACACGTCCAAGGTCAAGTCGATGCGCTATCGCCCGGTGGCCAAGCAGTTCTTCCTGCTTTTCCTTGCAACGACGCTTCTGCTCGGTGTCTGCGGGGCGAAAAACCCCGATGATGCAGTCATTTCGCTCGGCTCGCAGACCCTCGCGGTAGAATACACCGATGAGGCTGGCGTGGCCGCGTCCCGCCGGTTTGACGATTATGTCGTGGCGGCCGCCTTCCGTGACGGTCTTCCGGCGGCGTCCAATCCCGGGATTGCGATCATTCCGGCTCCGGCTTTCACCTACAAGTCGCTGTCGCAAATCCTGACGCTCTACTACTTCGCCTTTTTCCTCCTCATCCTGCCGATCCTCGGCCTGACGGAGCGGCCGAAGAATGAGCCGGAATCCATCGCCAAATCGGTGCTCGGACGCCATAGTGGGCGTAGTCCGATCCCGGTTCCGGCCGCCGAATGATCCCGACACTGAGGGCACAACCGATGAAACTGATGAAACTTCTCGTGTCTGGCGTCATGGCCTTCGGGCTTGCAACGGCGGCGCATGCTGCGGGCGGCGCAAAGCATCCGCACTCGCCGGAAGGCGGCTGGGAATTTGATGGGCCGCTCGGCCAGTTCGACCAGGCGGCCGTCCAGCGCGGCTATCAGGTCTATCGTGAGGTGTGCGCCTCCTGCCACTCCATGGACCTGATGAGTTTCCGCAATCTCGGCGAGCCGGGCGGGCCGTATTACGATCCGGAGTATTCAGCCAATGACAACCCGCAGGTGAAAGCCTTCGCGGCTGATTACATGATCACTGATGGCCCGGATGATGTTGGCGACATGTTCGAGCGGCCGGGCCGCCCGGCAGACACTTTCCGCAACCCCTATCCGAATGCGCAGGCTGCGCGGGCGGGAAATGGCGGGGCGCTGCCGCCGGATCTGTCGGTCATCGTCAAGGCCCGTTCTGGCGGGGCGGACTATGTGTATTCGCTGTTGGTCGGCTATCCGAAGGGCATTGAGGATGGCCGCCTCACCATGCGCGACCCGGATCACCCGGAAGAGAACGGTGTCCTGACCCAGCCGGCGGGGCTTTACTACAACCCGTATTTCCCGGGCGACACCAAGCCGAACTGGGCAGGCGACCCGCGCCATGCGCCCTATGGCGGCTTCCTCGCCATGGCGCCGCAACTCACTGAGGGCCGGGTGGAATATATGGACGGAACGCCCGCCACGGTCGAGCAGATGGCGCATGACGTGACGGCCTTCCTGGCATGGGCTTCGGAGCCGAAACAGGCTTTCCGCAAATCATCCGGGCTCTCCGTCATCCTCTTCCTGGGTGTGCTGTCAATTCTTCTCTGGTTCTCCTACCGCCGCATCTGGCGCAATGTGGAGCACTAAACCGCGGGGACGGGAACGCCCCACGCCGACCACATATCCAGCAGCTCCCGAGCCCCGGCCCGGGAGCTGTTTTCGTACTCGCCGGGGGCCATCAAGCAATCTTGATCGCGGAAAGTGGCTGTCGCCGCTTGGTTCGGCGGCCCGACCCTGCTTTGAAGGCTGACGACATAACTCCGCAAGTGGCGAAACATCCCGCGTAAGGCAAGGCAGATGACACACTGGACACTCGGAATCATTGGCGGCTCCGGCCTTTACGAGATTGACGGGCTGGAAGAGGCGCGCTGGGAGACGGTTGAAAGCGCGTGGGGCGATCCGTCGGACGCGCTGTATCGCGGCCGTATCGGCGATGTGGAACTGGTTTTCCTGCCCCGCCATGGACGCGGACACCGCATCGCGCCGTCCGGCCTCAACGCCCGCGCCAATATCGACGTGCTGAAGCGGGCGGGCTGCACCGACATTGTTTCAGTCTCGGCCGTTGGCAGCCTTCGCGCCGACTTCGCGCCCGGCGACTTCGTCGTGGTGGATCAGTTCATCGACCGCACGTTTGCGCGGGAAAAGAGCTTTTTCGGCAATGGTTGCGTCGCTCACGTGTCGATGGCTGACCCGGTCTGCGCGCGGCTTTCGGCGCTGGCCGGGCAGGCGGCGGAGGCCGCAGGCGCCCGCGTCCACACCGGCGGCACCTATCTGGTGATGGAAGGGCCGCAGTTTTCGACGCGCGCGGAAAGTCACCTCTACCGGCACTGGGGCTGTGACGTGATCGGCATGACCAACATGCCCGAAGCCAAGCTCGCGCGCGAAGCCGAACTTCCCTATGCCAGCCTCGCCATGGTGACCGACTATGATTGCTGGCATGATGAGGCTGAAGACGTTTCGGTCACAAATGTGCTCGAGGTGTTGATGGGCAATGCTGCGATGGCGCGGGCGAGCGTGTCCGAACTGGCGCGGGCGCTGCAGGGCCAGCCGCGGACGATGTCGCCGCAGGGCATCGAAACGGTGCTGGATTTCGCGCTGATCACCGCCCCTGCCGCGCGCGATCCGGGGCTGATGGCGAGGCTCGATGCGGTCGCGGGGCGGATTCTTCGAAAGGGTTAACGATTGCCGCTTGCCAGGCGGCTTCGGACATGTTTTGTTCCTTCGTGTGGCGCGTTGTGGGGAGATTGTCATGGGTAGATCGACATGGGCGGATTGAGGGCTGTACTGGCCGGGCTCTGGCTGTTGCTGGCAGGCTGTCTTGGCGCGCACGGGCAGGCGCAGGCCCAGGCCCAGGCTGGCGAGACATGGATTGAGGCAGGGCGGCTTCTGGCGGTGCCAGGGGAGGGCTATCTGACGCGCCAGACCATTGTTGTGCGAGACGGCCAGATTGTCGCCGTACGCGATGGCTATGGCCGCGCTCCGGCGGGCGTGACTGTCGTCAACCTGCGCAACGCCTTTGTCCTGCCGGGGCTCATCGACAGCCATGTGCATTTGCTCAACGAGTTTTCACCGACCTCGCGCTTTGACCTGATGACGTTGTCGGAGGTGGATTTTGCCTTCAGGGGCGCCGAAAATGCACGCCGCACGCTCCTTGCGGGCTTCACCACGGTGCAGGATGTCGGGGGTGCGAACGAGGCCATCTTCGGGCTCCGGGATGCGATCGCGGCCGGCTATGTGGCTGGTCCCCGCATCCGGGCTTCGGGTCGTTCGGTGTCACCGACGGGCGGGCATGGCGATCTCAACGGGTATTCGCCGGTCGTGACGGCTGCATTTTCCGGGGGCAGCACCTGCAATGGCGCAGATGACTGCCGCCGCGCCGTCCGCGAGGCGATCAAGGCCGGAGCCGACGTCATCAAGATCACCGCGACGGGCGGTGTCTTGTCGAACACGCGGGCAGGTCTCGGGCGGCAGTTCTTCGATGACGAACTGGTGGCGATCGTGGAAACGGCAGAAAGCATGGGCCGTTATGTCACCGCGCACGCGCATGGCAAGGACGGCATCGATTCGGCCATCCGGGCAGGTGTGCGCTCCATCGAGCACGGCACATATCTGGACGATGAGACCATTGCCTTGTTTGTCGAGCATGACGTGGTGCTGGTGCCGACCGTGCTGGCCGGGGTGACGGTCACGGGCTGGACGAGCGAACCCTGGCTTCCGGCGGCCTCGCGGGAGAAGGCGGCCATTGTCGGTCCGCTGATGCTGGACATGTTGTCGCGGGCACGGGCAGGCGGGGTGACGATAGCGTTCGGGACAGATACGGGCGTTTCCAGACATGGCGAGAATGCCCGCGAGTTCGCACTGATGGTCGAGGCTGGCTTTACGCCTGAAGAGGCAATTCGCGCGGCCACGGTGATCGCGGCCCGCCATCTTGAACTCGGCGACGTGACGGGCACGATCGAGGCTGGGAAGGCTGCCGACATCATTGCAGTTTCAGAGGATCCTCTGGTCGATGTCAGGGCGCTGGAATCGGTCGGTTTCGTCATGAAGGGCGGCGTCGTTTACAAGGCGATCGAATAGGCGGCTTCAACTCACCGGCGAAGGGCTTTGACTTTCAACGGGAAATCTAAGATCGTCAGCGGCAAGAGGCGATGAGGGAAGGGGCTTGGGGCAAATGACCGGGCAAAAGACAGTCGAACAGGATTTCAGCCCTGTCGCGTGGGTGGACTTTCGGCGGGGCGGGCTGGGGGCTTTGGCGCTCGGGCTGGCGCTGGCGCTGGCGGGCTGCAATGGCGAGCAGGCTGCGGGCGCACCGGATGGGGCGGTGCGACTTGTTGGTGGCGATGTCTGCGTAGAGGTGCCGGAAGGCTATTATGTCTATGCCGATGGCCAGTTCACGCCCGTGACTTTCCCGCCGGGCAGCGTTGACGCAGAGGTCGTGACGATTTCGGACGATGCGCTGGCCCGGCGTATTGCCGCTGGTTTCGGCGGGCTGGGCTTTGGCTGGATGTCGCTCGGCATCGACGGACGTTCTGCCACACTGTCGGGCACAGCGCCCGACGCCGACGCCAGGCTGCGGGCCTTCCGTGCGGGCGAAGCGGCGATCCGCAATGATCCGGACGCGGGCCGTGTCGAAGTGATTGTTGATAACATCCGCGTGGGCGGGGGCGAGGCACGCATTCGCGGCGGGGAAGTTGCAAGCCGGATCGCGGCCGGCTTTCCGGCGCTCGGCTTCGACTGGATGGGCCTTGTCGTCAACGGAGAGGTCGCGACCCTGACCGGGACGGCCCCTGACGAGCAGGCAAGAACCAGCGCGTTCCAGGCGGGACGTTCGGCGATTCTGGAGGACGCGGCCGGGAGCAGCTTTGCGGTCATCGCGAACGGCATCGAGGTTGCGGGCGCCGGCGCCTCGGTCGGCAGCGCGCTGTCCATGCTGGACGCCAATCCATCTCTCGAAGCGTGCCAGAATGCCTTCACCCGGACAATGGAGGGCCGTTTCATCGAGTTTTCCGTCGGACGGGCCGCAATTGACGACCGCAGCGCGGGGCTCCTCGATGCGCTGTCGGGCGTTGCCATCATCTGCTCCCGGACAGAGGGTCTGGTGATCGAGATTGGCGGCCACACCGACTCGCGGGGCAGCGAGGCCGACAATCAGGCTCTCTCGCAGCGGCGCGCGGAAGAGGTGCGCGATTACCTGATCGGGAAGGGCGTGTCGGCATCTGCGCTCCGGGCCGTCGGTTACGGCGAAAGCCGCCTGCTCGACCGCGCCAACACGCTGGAAGCGCACGGACGCAACCGCCGGACGGAATTCACCCTGTCGCAGGAGTAAAGCGGGCGCGTCGACAACGGTTCCGATGGCGAATGAAGGTTGGGTTGAGCGGCTCGCGGCAAACATCGCTGCAACGCTCCGACGTCTTCGCGGCGCAACGCTCCCACCTCTTCGCGGCTTGGCGGACGGGGTGCAAGGTGGCCGAGGGAGAGCTTGGCGAGAGCTTGTTACACCGCTTTGCCGCTGCCCGCGAACGTCGAGCGGGCAGCGTTTCGCCCCCTCCCCATCCCCGGGGCGTTTGCTTCAGCCCGGCGGAGTTGACTTGCGGGATTTGGTTCGTGCGCGGGGCTTTGCTTTGGCCCAGCCTTTCTGCGCCGCCATGCGCTTGCGGACGGTCGGCTTGGGAGCGTCCCCAAGCAGGACATCCAGTTCCGCGCGCCAGACATCGGTGCGGATTTCCTCGACCTGGCCCGGCGTCAGATCGCCAAGCTGGAACGGACCGTAGGAAATGCGGATCAGGCGGTTGACCACCAGTTCGATGGCTTCGAGCGCGCGGCGGACCTCGCGCTTGCGGCCCTCGGCCAGTTCGACGCGAAGCCAGCAATTGGCCCCGGTCTGGCGCTCCAGCACTGCGTCGATGGAGCCGAACTTTTCGCCCTCGACCGTGATCCCGTCCCGCAGGCGCTGAAGCTGCGCCGGATCCGGGCGGCCATGCGCGCGCGCCCGGTACACGCGGCGCAGGCCGGTATTCGGCAGTTCAAGCTGGCGCGCAAGCTCGCCATCATTGGTCAGCAGGAGAAGGCCCTCCGTGGTGAGGTCGAGACGGCCCACCGTGACCACGCGCGGCAGGTTTTTCGGCAGAGATTCAAAGACGGTCGCGCGGCCCTCGGGATCGAAATTGGTCGTCACGAGACCGGACGGCTTGTGATAGCGCCAGAGCCGCGTTGGCTGGGGCGGCTTGACGAGGCGGCCGTCCACAACAATGCGCTCGGCGCCGGTGACCTTGAAGGCCGGGCTGGAGAGGGTCTCACCATCGACAACGACGCGGCGGTCGGCGATCAGCGTCTCGATCTCGCGCCGGGAAGCGACGCCCGCACGCGCAAGATATTTGGCGATCCGTTCGCCCTGGCTCCAGTCGGTGTCTGGTGCCGGCGCGTCCGGCGCTGGCGTGTCGGGCGCCGACGTGCGGGGGGTGGGATCTTTGCCGGGTTTCCGGTCCGTCTCGCGACGCTCCGTCATGTGCTCGTCCTCTTTGTTCATGCCATCGGGCTGCGTGGATACAGCGCCATGCGTGCGCAGGCTTTACATGATCACGAAGAGGATGGGCAGGCCAATCATCACGGCAAGGAGGATTTCGGTGCCGATCCACACCGGGATGAGGCCCGCGCCGCCGAGCCGCTCCTTGTCGAGCACGAGCGATACCGCCCTGCCGAAGGCCGCGCCGAGCCATGCGAGGGCGAGGGGAAGGGCGACGAGAAGGCCGGTGACCGGCTCTGTCATGCGCACGATGACCAGCGCCGTCAGGTGCAGCATCAGCAGCAGTCCGCCATAGGTCGCACGAAATTCGGAATAGCCCCCCGGCCGCCCCTCTTCGGCGCGCAGGCGCACAACGCCGGCCGCCCATTGCGGGCTGAAAAGCGAGCCAAGCCCCATCAGGGCGCCAAGCAGGAGGCCGATCTGGCTGATGAAGTCGGCGGTCGCGGCCATGCTGGGCTCCGATGCTGGCGGCTGAAGACGGTGCAGAGGGTAGTGCGGCGAAGGGCCTGAAAAAGACAACCCCGCCAACTTTTTCAAAGTGGCGGGGCGGTCATCAGCTCTTTTCGGCGTGCAAATTGCGTGGGGGGCGGCAATTTACGCGCGAGTGCTCTTTCGCAATTGGTTCCAATGGCTCCGAACCGGGTTCAGGCGGCCTGGGCCTTGCCTTTTTCCTCGGGTTTCGGATCGCGCAGGACATAGCCGCGGCCCCAGACAGTCTCGATCGGGCATTCCTTGCCGGTCGCGTCCTTCAGCTTCTTTCGCAGCTTGCAGATGAAGACGTCGATGATCTTCACTTCTGGCTCGTCCATGCCGCCATAAAGGTGGTTGAGGAACATTTCCTTGGTGAGCGTCACGCCCTTGCGGAGCGAAAGCAGCTCAAACATCTGGTATTCCTTGCCGGTCAGGTGAACGATCTTGCCGTTCACTTCGACGGTCTTGGCATCGAGATTGACCAGAATGTCGCCCGTGCGGATGACGCTTTCGGCATGACCCTTGGAGCGGCGCACGATGGCCATGATGCGGGCGATCAGCTCGTCCTTGTTGAACGGCTTGGTCAGGTAGTCGTCGGCGCCATAGCCGAGCGTCTTCACCTTGGCCTCGATGTCCGGATTGCCCGACAGGACCAGAACAGGCGTGTTGACGCGAGCCACGCGCAACTGCTTGAGAACGTCGTATCCGGAGATATCGGGCAGGTCGAGGTCGAGGATGATCAGGTCATACTCGTAGATCTTCCCGAGATCGACGCCTTCTTCACCAAGGTCGGTGCTGAAGATGTTCATGCTCGCGGTCTTAAGCATCAACTCGATGCTTTTGGCCACAGGACCATCATCCTCAATCAGCAAAATCCGCATAGAAGTCTCCCGAATCACCCCAGGTGAAAGCCTAGCCATTAACCTTAGCACAGCTAACCCGTTAATCCCTTCCAAAGCGTTAACGAACCGGATTTGTCTTAATGAGCAAGGCGAAAATACGCCGGAGCGCTCAATCTTCGGGAGAGTATACAAACTTTAATGCGTTTGGGATTGACGAAAAACGATAAATAGATATTGATAGTCAATAAGCGTTGTCGGCAGGCTCTGCCCCCGACCTGCCACTCCCGCCCTGAGTGGGCTGCCGGCAACGCACCTCTTCCCGCGAGGGAAAATCTCTCCTGCAAAGGGGACATCCTGCCCGACAGGGCAACACTCCGAAGCGATTGAAACTCGCCTCCCGCTCGCGGGGGGCTTTTTTCATGGCGCCGAAGGCCGCCGGCGAGCGGTGGAGTGGTGGAGTTCGTCGCGGGGCGAGGCCGGTCGCGGGGCGAGATCGGAGGGCCGGAAACAACAACGCGGCCCCGTGAAGGACCGCGTTGTGCTGGCGCTGTGCCGCGTCGACTCTGTCTTTGTTTTCGCAGAACTGCTGCCAGCCCGACGAATGCAGAATTCGACCGCTTCCTCCCCCGAAACGTGCGCGTAACAAAACCTTCATGTCGACATTTGTCAATCGCCGTCTGGTCTGTTGAGGGCAGATTTTGCCATTTCCAGCAGCGGATGTGTGGATTCAAAGGTAAAACCAGCTTCGGCAATGTCGACCGGCCCATGTCCGAGGCGGGCCAGATGCCGGGCGGCCTCGTTGGCCGTCGCCACCGGCGCGAGCAGGCGCATGATGCCAGCGT